>JAYWEB010000302.1:0-9101 GCA_043779575.1 Chthoniobacter sp.
TATTTCTTCAACGCCTTCGGCACGAAAGTGACCGTCGTCGAGATGCTGCCGAACCTGCTGCCGGTCGAGGACACCGAGGTTTCGCAGACGCTGGAAAAATCGTTCGCCAAGCAGGGCATCGCCGCACTGCTCGGCCACAAGACGGTCAAGACCGAGGCCGGCGACCAGGGCGTGAAAATCACCGTTGCCGACGCGAAGGGCGCGGAGAAAGTGCTCGCAGCCGACGTGTGCCTCGTGGCCATCGGCGTCTCCCCGCTGCTCCCCGGCGGGAGTTTGAAAATCGGCCTCACCGACCGCGGCTACATCCAGACGAACGACCGCTACGAAACGACCGTGCGCGGCCTTTACGCCGCGGGCGACATCATCGGGCCGCCGTGGCTCGCGCACGTGGCCAGCTACGAAGCCATCCAGGCCGTCGAGGGTATGTTCGTCCCCGGCTTCAAGCCGAAGAAAGTCACCATTTTCCCCGGCTGCACCTACTGCCATCCGCAGGTCGCCAGCGTGGGCCTGACCGAGCGCGCGGCGCGGGAAAAGGGCCTGAAGTTCAAGGTCGGCAAGTTCCCCTTCATGGCCAGCGGCAAGGCCCGCGCCATCGGCGAGAGCGAAGGTTTCGTGAAAGTGCTGATCGGCGAGCCGCACGGGGAAGTGCTCGGCGCGCACATCATCGGGCCGGAGGCCACGGAGATGATCGCGGAACTCGGTCTCGCCATGACGCTCGAGGCGACGTGGGAGGAAATCGAAAGCACCATCCACGCACACCCCACGCTCAGCGAAGGCGTGCGGGAGGCCGTGGAAATCGCCGCCGGCCACGCGATCCACGTTTAACCCAAAACGCCGCGCTTGGAGGCCAACGGCCTCACCCATGCCGTTCCCAGGGCAACGCCCTGGGAACGGCACCCAACAGCGACCAAGCCCTGAAAGGGCGGGACAAAATCGTGCGCCATAATTGTGTGGCCCTTTCAGGGCTGGCGCGTTCTTTCCCTCTTTCCCAGGGCGTTGCCCTGGGCTGGCTTGGGGTCGCACCTTTGGTGCTCAAGAGCGGCGTTCGGGCTGCAGCCCAAGCTGCTTTTCGCGTGCGCCGAGATCGCGCTGCCCATTCCGCGGCCGGCGGTCATTCACTCTCGCTCAGCCGCTTCTGCTGCTCGCCGTGGAGGAGCGCGTGGGCTTCGGCGAGGATGCCGGGGATGCGCTCCGCGAAAGGATTCCCCGCGAGCGCGGCGCGCATTTTCCCGGCGTCAAACTGCGCGGCGTTCACGCCGGGGAACCAGTGCCCGGCGTTACCCATCAGGTTGTAGCGCATCTTCGCCCAGTCGGTCAGATCGAGCGCCTTCGCGAAGCTCCACAGCCGCAGGATTTCCTGGAGATTCACCTCGCCGGGCAGGTCCACGTAATTCGGCAGATGCCCGAGGCTCGCCCACCAATCGCCGCCGAACGCCGCGTCCATCGCGGCCCGCAGCCGCGCTTCGATGGGCGCAATCACTTCCGCCGCGCGGTCGTAATCCGCCAGCGCCGCGACATGCTCATCGAAGTCCGACGGCCGCGCCGCGCCCACGCTCAGCGTCTGCACCTGCGGGCGCGCGAGGCAGTAGAGGTCGTTGAACTGCAGCGGCGTGAGCGGCGCGCACAGCCCGCGCATTTTCTCCACCGGCTGCTGGAGCATCCCGCCCTTGTCCGTGGGGCTGATGATGAACACGCCCATGTCCCGCGCCGCTGCGGCCTCGACCGCGGGCCAGTTGAAATCGTTCACGAAATACCAATGCAAATTCACGTAGTCGAAAGCGTCGCTCGCGATCGCGCGCAGGATCACGTCCGTCGTCGCGTGCGTGGTGAAACCGATGTGGCGGCAACGTCCGTCGCGCTGGAGCTGGCGCGCGGCGTCGAGGCAGCCACCGGGGCGCAGCGTCCAGTCGAGCAGCTCGGCGTTGTTGATCCCGTGGATCGAAAGCAGATCGACATGCCCGAGCTTCAGATAGCGCATCGAGGTGTCGAAAGTTTCCGCGAACTCCCGCGCCTTCGCCGTCGGCGCGACCTTGGTTTGCACGATCATTTTCTCCCGCGGCAGCTTCGGCAGAATCCACCCGAGCTGCATCTCCGAGCTGCCGTAGCCGCGCGCGGTTTCGAGGTGGTTGATGCCCAGCTCCAGCGCCCGCAGGATCGTCGCTTCGAGATTGCGCTGGCCGTCCTCCGGCACCTCCTTCGGCAGCACGTCGTCCCACTTGTGCTGAAAGCGCATGCCGCCGCAGGAGAGGACAGGCATCTGGAGTTCGGTGCGGCCAAAGCGGCGGTAGTGCATGGCGCGATCTTGGCTGGCCGCGGCGACCGGAGCCATCGCAGATTCTCGTCATGGGAAAAATCTTTGGCCTCCTCCTGCTCGGCTCCATCGCCACCGTCCTGGCCGCGGGTTCCGCCGGTGGCGAAAAAGGTCGCGTGGCCGGAGCCCGCGCGCGGCACGGAAAAATCATCGCGCAGAAATTTGGCGACGCGGGACTGCCCTATCCGGCGCGCGAGATTTTCCTGCGCTGGCTGAAACGCGAGGCCGTGTTCGAGCTGTGGGCGCGCGAAGACCGCGGGCGTTTTGTGCTCGTGACGAGCTTCCCCATCCTCGCGTCCTCCGGCGGCCCCGGCCCGAAGCGCCGGCAGGGCGACCGCCAGGTGCCCGAGGGCTTTTACGAAATCGACCGCTTCAATCCCGAGAGCCTCTTTCACCTCTCGCTCGGCCTGAACTACCCGAACGCCGCCGACCGCATCCTCGCCCGCGGCAGCGATCCGGGCGGCGACATTTTCATCCACGGCAAGGACGTCAGCATCGGCTGCGCGCCGCTCGGGGACGACGCCATCGAGCAGCTCTACCTCGCCGCGCTCGACACGCGCGCCCGCGGCCAGGCGCGCATCCCCGTGCATGTTTTCCCCGCCCGAATGCACGGCGCGGAATGGGACGCCTTCGCTGCGGAGCATCCGGCGCTGGTGCCGTTTTGGGCGCAATTGCAGCCCGCCTACGACGCCTTCGAGCGTGACCGCCGCCCGCCCGCTTTCACCGTCGCCACCGACGGCCGCTACCGCGTCGCGCCCGCGCGCTGAGCGCAGGGCGCGAAGCGCAACCAAAAAAACTGCCGTCATCCTGAACGGAGTTCCGGGAGTCTGCGAACCGGGACGTAGTGAAGGATCGCTGAAAGTAATGGGCGGAGGCGGTCGGAGTGAGGGCGCACGCATCTCACCAGACCGCCTCCGCCCTATTCAGTCAGCGATCCTTCACTCCGTTTCGCCCCCGCCTGCGCCCGCGGCGAAACTCCGTTCAGGATGACGGCGTTTTTTCGCCATTCCCTAAAACTCCCGCAAGCTCTGCGCCCGCTGCTTCCGCCGGTCGATGAGCCACACGATCCAGATGCACGCCTCGTAGAGCACGATGATCGGCGCGCCGAAACAGATGAAGGTCACCGGGTCCGGCGACGGCGCGATGATCGCGGCCAGAATCAGGATGCACGTAATGGCGTAGGCGCGCGTCCCGGAGAGCAGCTTGAAATCCACCAGCCCCAGCAGCGAGAGCGCGATGACCACGATGGGCAACTGGCAGAGCAGCCCCAGGCCGATGGTCAGCCAGGTGGAAAACGAGAGGTAGTCCCGCCACGACCACATGATCCGCAATTCATACTTGTTCGAGTATTCGAGAAAGAACCGCAGCGTGCGCGGCAGCACGAACCGGTAGCTGGCCGTGGAGCCCGCGAGAAAGAGCAGCGTGCTCGCCAGGATGCCGGGGAAAAGGAACCGCTTCTCCTTCCGCGTGAGCGCCGGCAGAATGAAGCTCGCGAGAAAGTAGATGAGAAAGGGCAGCGCAAGGACGATGCCCGCGAAGAACGCCAGCTCCAGCGTGATCATGAAGGACTCCGTGATCCCGTGGATGACGAGCTGCTTTTCCAGCCCCGGATCCACGGCCCGGAGCGGCACCCGCAGCAGTTCCATGAGATCGCCGACGTAGATGAACGCCACCGCCATGCCCGCGACGAGCGCGATGAGCATTTTCAGCAGCGTCCAGCGCAGGTCCTCCATGTGATCGAGAAACGGCTTCACGACATCGCCGTCGGACTTCTCGCGGAAGTTGAAAAAAGTTTGGAGCAGCTTGTTCAGCCAGGACATGGGGCGGGGAACATGCCGCCTCCGCGCGGCGGGGCAAAGCGGGAAGTTGCCGGCGCGCGGCGAAGAAAATGTATGGCGGGCGGCGGGGATTTCGTTCTCACTGCCGCGGCCAAATCGCTCCCTACTCCCCAATTTTATGCTTCACGGAAAATCTCTCATCGCCGGTGCGCCGCTCGCAGACAGCGCGCGCACGTTTCATGCAGTCAGCCCGCTCTCGGGCGACAGGCTCGACCCCGCCTTTCATGAAGTGGGCGGCGCGGAGGTGGATCGCGCGCTGGTGCTGGCGGAGGAGGCGTTCGCGGTTTTTGGCCGCGCGACGGCGGAGACACGCGCGGCTTTACTGGAAAAGATCGGGGCGGAAATCATGGCGCTCGGCGATGCGCTGCTGGAGCGCGCGCATCTGGAAACGGGGCTGCCGCTGGCGCGGCTGACTGGCGAGCGCGGGCGCACGGTGGGCCAGCTCGGGCTGTTCGCCGCGCTGGTGCGCGAAGGCTCGTGGTGCGATGCGCGCATCGACACCGCGCTGCCGGATCGTCAGCCGGTGCCGCGCCCCGATTTGCGCCGGATGCTGGTCCCGCTGGGGCCGGTCGCGGTGTTTGGTTCGAGCAATTTCCCGCTGGCCTTTTCCGTCGCGGGTGGCGACACGGCGAGCGCGCTGGCGGCGGGCAATCCCGTGATCGTGAAGGCGCATCGCGCGCATCCGGGCACCTCGGAGATGGTGGCGGGCGCGGTCGGGCGCGCGGTCGCGGCGTGCGGGCTGCCGGCCGGCGTTTTCGCCATGCTGCATGGCAGCGGGGCGGAAATGGGCACGGCGCTGGTGCGGCATCCGCTCACGCGGGCGGCGGGTTTCACCGGCTCGCGCACGGCGGGCCGCGCGCTCTTCGATGCCGCCGCAGCGCGGCCCGATCCGATCCCGGTCTTTGCGGAGATGAGCAGCCTGAATCCCGTTTTTCTCCTGCCCGGCGCGCTCCGCGAGCGCACGGCGCAGCTCGTGGAGGGGCTGAAAAATTCCGTCACGATGGGCGTGGGGCAGTTCTGCACGAAGCCGGGGCTGGTCTTCGGCATCGGCGGCGGGGAGTTTGAAAATTTCGCCGAAAGTTTCGCCGCCGCGATGCGCGCCGCCGCCCCCGGCACGATGCTCACCGCGGGCATCTGCCGCGCGTTTCACGACGGGTTGGAAACCATGGAGCGCGTCCCCGGCGTGATCGCGCTGGGCGTCAGCGACACCGCGCCGGTGGCCACGCAAACCCACGGCGAGCCGGTCGTCTTCGCCACGGATGCCGAGAATTTTCTGCGCCAACCCGCGCTCCACGAGGAAGTCTTTGGCCCCTACACCCTGCTCGTGGACGCGCCGGGTTTCCCCGGCCTCGTGCGCCTCGCCCAGCGCCTCGAAGGTCAGCTCACCGCCACCATCCACGGCACCGCCGCCGACCTCGCGGAAGCCGGTGAACTCCTCGCCGTGCTCCAGCGCCGCGCCGGGCGCATCGTGGTGAACGGCTTCCCCACCGGCGTGGAAGTCTCGCCCGCGATGCACCACGGCGGCCCGTATCCCGCCACGACCGACGAGCGTTTCACGAGCGTCGGCACCGCGGCCATCCAGCGTTTCGCCCGCCCCGTTTGCCTGCAAAGCCTGCCCGCCACCGTGCTCCCGCCCGAGCTGCTCGACGCCAACCCGCGCGGCCTCATGCGCCTCGTGAACAGCCAGCTCACGCGCGAGGCCATCGCGTAGGCGCGGGCGCTCCGCTCAGGCTGACACGCCCTTCGAGGTTGTCTAAAAAGACGGGGCAGCGCCTCCTGCTCCTGCTCTTGCTCCATGTGCCGGGTGGAACCGGGGAATCAAGATCAGGAGCAAGATCACGAGCAGGATGATTTTTCTGACGCTCCCTTACTTCGCGCCCTCTTCCTCCTCCGGCAGCGGCTTGCCTTTCGTCTCCGGCGCAAAGGCCACCGCCACGATCCCGGCGAGGAAGATCGCGCACATCGTCATGGCGGAATAGCGATAGGGCAGCGGCACCGCGTAGCCGGACGTCTTGAAAACCTTGACCAATTCCGCGGAGAAAAAGCTCCCCGCCGCCGCGGCGAAGCGCCCGAGATTGTAGCAGAAGGAAATCCCGGTGCTGCGCAGGCGGCTGGGGAAAAGTTCCGGCAGATAGATCGCGAAACCGGCGAATGGCCCGAACTGCACCGCGCCCATCAGCGGCATCATCCAGTAGGCATCCTGCGGCGAGTTCATTTTCCAATAGACAAAGGCGGTCACGAGCATGGCCGCGCTGAAGCCGATGAAAAACGCCGGACGCCGGCCCAGCGCATTGGCCATGCGCGTGAAGAACCACATCCCCGCGGCGGCCCCGAGCATGTTCAGCAGGTAGGCGTAGCTGATGGCGTTCGCGGCCTTCGCCGTCGCCTCGGCCGCGGAAAAACCCGCCTGCTCATAATGCGTCTGAAACACCGTCTTCTGCAGGTCCGGCGCAAACTCCGCGATGGCCCACAGCCCCACCACGCCCGTCGAGGCGATGAGCGCGCCGACGACGATATTCCGGCGCCAGCGCACGTCGTGGAAAAGGTCGGCATACGAGGCAAAAAGGCTCCCCTTGGGCAGCTTGCCCTCGGCTTGCTGCTTCAGCCAGGGCTCCGTTTCCCTGAGCCGCTTGCGCGTGAAAATGATCAGCAGCGCCGGCAGCGCGCCGATCAGAAACATCCAGCGCCAGCCGCGATCCGGCGCAATCGTGCCCGCCGTCTGCAACGCGTCGATGCCCATCTTGGCGAAGCCGGCGGCGACGTTTCCGACCGTCGAGAGCACCTGCAGCAGGCCGAGCGACTGCACGCGCGCCCCGCTCGGCACGGTCTCCGCGATCAGCGCCACCGCGAGGCCAAAGACGCCGCCGACGCCGAGACCGGTGAGAAAGCGATAGATCGTGAAGTCGAGCTTGCCGACGCTGAAAAACGTCAGGCCAGTGAAGCCCGAATAAATCAGGATCGTGACGGTCAGCATCTTCGCCCGGCCGAAGCGGTCGCCAAGCGCGCCAAAGATCATCCCGCCGATCCCCCAGCCGACGAGGAACCAAGCCGTGACCACCTTGCCAAACGCCTGCACCTCGGGCGCGCTGGCCGGCTGGCCCATGAGCGAGGACAGCGCGGGGATGCGCGCGAGCGAAAAAAGCCGCTGGTCGAGACAGTCGAAAAACCACGCCGCCGAGGCGACGCTGAAAACGAACCAATGGTAGCCGGTGAGCTGGCGCCACCACGGGCCGGAAGAGGAGGGAGCGGACATTAGCTGCGGAAGATGGAAGCCGTGCCCGGAGCGGCCAAGCAAAAAGGCGGCGGCGATGCCAGCCACCAGTCAGCGCCCGGCCCGCGCACGGGAACACGCACCGAATTGGCGAAGCCTCCCCACAACGCCGTCATTCTGAACGGAGTTTCGCCGCGGGCGAAGGCGGGCGGGAATGGAGTGAAGAGCCGAGTCCGCGAGACGCCTATGGACTGTGGGGCAATCGCTGACTGTAAAGCGGGCGGAGGCGGTGGGTGAGATGTGCGTCAATGCTCCGCACCGCCTCCGCCCGCTTTACAGTCAGCGATCCTTCACTGCGTTTCGCCTCCCGCCTTCGCCCGCGGCGAAACTCCGTTCAGGATGACGGCAGGGTTTTCGGAAACGCCTCCCGGCGCCCGTCACTCTTCCGCCGCGGCTTCGCGCTTCATCGCCGCGGAGAGCTTCGCCACTTTCTGGCGCATGATCTTGCCGGACTTGAACTTCACGGTGGCGCGCGCCGGGATCGGGTAGATGCTGCCGGGTTTGTTCGGGTTGCGGCCGACGCGCGGCTTGGTGAGGCGCACTTCGAGCACGCCGAAGTTGCGGAGTTCCACGGTGTCGCCCTGCGCGAGCGCGTCGGTGATGTGATCAAGGGTCTTTTGGACCACCTCGAAAACCTGATGCTGCACGAGGCCGGTTTCGTTGCTGATCTTAACGACCAGATCCCTTTTCGTTAAAGTTCCCATAATTGGCGGAGAATTTAATCAGCGGTCCGGGCCGCGGGCAAGCGCTTTGCCAAACAATCTGCAACCCGCGAATCCGCTTCGATAAAGGTTTTGCGGGCAGTTAGGCGGATTCGCGCGGCGGTGCGGTCGGGTAGGTTTCGGGGGCGATTTCGGATGCGGTTTTGAAATGGATTTTCGCCACCGCGCGCAAGATTTCCGGCCCGCGCGCCGCGACTAATTCGCGCCCGACCGCCTTCACCTGCGCCGATGCTCCACGCGGCAGTTCCTTTTGAAATTCGCCCCCGCTTTTCCGCAGCCAGTCGATAAACCGCTCCCGCGCCAAGATGGACGCCGCCGCGACCGCGAGATCGCTTTCCGCCTTCGTCCGCTGCTCCAGCACGATGCCGCGCCCCCGCTCCATCAGCGCGCGCTCGATGAGCTGCGGATTGGCAAACTGATCGCTCAGCGCGCGCGGGCAGTCGGGCCGCTGTTCGAGCAGCGTCTCGATGACCTTCGCATGCCCCCACGCGAGCAGCCGGTTGAGGTTGCCGAATTTCTTGTAGAGGTCGTTGTATTTCTCCGGCCCGATCATCACCACGCTCTGCGTCGCGCCCGGCGTGCGGCGGATCATCTCCGCCAGTTCGCGGATGCGCGCATCGCTGCCGATCCTTTTGCTGTCTTGGATGCCGGCCTGCATGAACGCGTGCGCGATCTCGCTATCCACGTAGCAACCCGCGATCACGAGCGGCCCGAAAAAGTCCCCCTTCCCGCTTTCATCCACGCCGAAATGCGGCGCGAACATCGCCGGATTATGCACCTCCTCATAGCCGAGCTTAGCCTCCCCCAGCACCTCCGGCTCCAGCCGGAACGTCACGAAATCCTGCGTCCCCTTCCCCTGCAAAACCACCTTCGGCCCCTTCTCGTACACCGCCACATTCAGCTTCTCCTTCACCGCGTAGTAGAGCGTGTACGGCTTCGGCTCAAACTTGTAGCCGTCC
>JAYWEB010000303.1:0-9090 GCA_043779575.1 Chthoniobacter sp.
TTGCGGGGCAGCACCGGGGCTTGAAAGCCCCGGCTACCGGCGTGACATCGCTCCGCGATGAGCGGCAAGGCTGGGCGGCGCTCGACTTCGGCGAGGAGCGCGAGCTCGCGCAACTGCGCCGGCTGTGGGAGAGCATCGAGCTGGAAATCGTCCGCGTGCTGGAGGCGAGCAATGCGCTCAAGGAGAGCCCCGATTACGAGCTGCACCGGCTGACGACCCAGACCCCGGCGTTTTTCGACGAGACGGTGCGCAGGCAGGTCGAGAGTTTGGAGAAGGAAGTGGCGGTGCTGGAAAATGAGGCGGGCGAGCTGGCGAAGGAGATCGAGGAACTCACGGGCGAGGCGGGAGCGGGCATGGGGTGAAGCGGGGTCATCGCCTCGTGCCCAAAGTGGGGTTTAGGCGGTAGGGAACCTCTGGAAACTGATTGATGCGCTTCGCGGCAGTGGCGGCGGGTTTTGGTGGCGTGCGGCCCTGCGGCTCCGGCTCCGGCTCCTCGCCGCGAAGCGGATTGCGAATTTTTCCCAACCGTTCGGTGCCTGGCCGCGCTCCCGGCATGCCTGGCAATCACCCCCAAGTCGGGCGCGGTGCGGAGGCGGGGCTTGTCACTGGCGGGGTGGCGTGGGAAAAAGCCCGCCCGTTTCCACAACCCACCCCGCCGTCGATGAAAACCACCACGCTCCTCCTCCCGCTCGCTCTTTGCACCGCTGCTGCCTGGGCGGACCCGCTGCCGGTGCCGACGGGGGAGTTTACGCGGATTCAACTCACGGACGAATTCTGGGCGGAGGGTGTGGCGCATGGCGATTTCAATCATGATGGGAAGCCGGATGTGGCTTACGGGCCGTATTGGTGGGCGGGGCCGGAGTTCAGGAAGCGGCAGACTTTTTACCCGGATGCGCGGCGCTCGATGAGTAAGAAGGCGGATGGGACTCCGGTGGAGTTTGCGGGGTTCAAGGGGGCGCTGGGTAATGAGAATGATTACTCGGACAATTTTGTGACCTATGGCTACGACTTCAATGGCGATGGGTGGGACGACATTCTGGTGCTCGGCTTTCCGGGCAAGGAGGCGTTTTGGTTTGAAAATCCGAAGGGTGCGGAAGGGCCGTGGGTGAAGCATGTGGCGTGGGATGTGGTGGATAATGAGTCGCCGATGTTCACCGATCTGCGGGGGACAAAGCAGCCGGTGCTGGTGTGCAGTTCGGGTGGGTTCCTCGGCTACGCCCAGCCGGACCCGAAGAACCCGACGGCGAAGTGGACGTGGCACGCGATTTCGCCAAAGGGGCCGTGGCAGAAATTCACGCACGGGCTGGGGGTGGGGGATGTGAATGGCGACGGCAGGCCCGATCTGCTGGAGGCGGGCGGCTGGTGGGAGCAGCCGAAGTCGCTGGAAGGCGAGCCGGTGTGGACGAAGCATGAGGCGCAGTTCGGCGCGGGCGGCGCGCAGATGTATGTGTGCGATGTGAATGGCGACGGGAAGAACGACGTGATCACGAGTCTGGAAGCGCATGGGTATGGCATCGTGTGGTTTGAGCAGACCAATGAAGGCGGGGCGCAGGGCTGGACGAAGCGGGTGATCGTGGGCCGGTCGCCGGAGGAGAATCCGCAGGGGGTGAAATTCTCGCAGCCGCATGCGCTGTGGGTGCAGGACATGAATGGCGACGGTCTCCCGGACATTGTGACGGGCAAGCGTGTCTGGGCGCACGGCCCCGGCGGCGACGCGGAGCCGATGGGGACGCCGGTGCTTTATTGGTTCGAGCTGAAACGGGAGGCGGGGCAGGCGAGCTTTACGGCGCATCTGATCGACGACAACTCCGGCGTGGGCACGGATGTGAAAGCGGCCGATCTCAACGGCGACGGCAAGCCCGATGTGCTGGTGGGCAACAAGCGCGGCGCGTTTGTTTTCCTGCGGAAGTAAGGCGGACCGGTGATCGCGGCCGGATCATCCGGGGCGGAAATCCGCCCTAATAATCCATCGCGCCGGGGAGTCGTCCGTGTATGCTGCCGCGCACCACGATGGCCCGATACGAGACTTACCAATCCAATGCCGCCGAGGCTCCGCTGATGCGGAAGTGGGTGGTGCGCGCGCTGATTGTTTCGCTGTTTCTGCACGCGGCGCTGTTTGTGACCTTCAATTTGAAGAAGCTCGAAAACTTCGGCGCCACGGATGAGCCGGTGCTGGCGCCGATGCCGGTCAGTATGAAGCGGCCGGTGATTCCGATGATGGACGAAAAGGAGGCACGCCCGGAACTGCCGAAGGTTTCCGATTTGGCGAAGATCGAGTTGCCGTCGGAGAAACCGGAGATTACCGAGATCCATATGGCTCCGCAGATGACAGACTTGAGCAAGACGCTCGGGGTCGAGAAACCGTCGGCGATGAAGGGCTGGGACGCGCTGGCGAAAGCGGAGCAGGTCAGCCGCGGGCAGATGGATCGCGAGCTGAATGCGATTGGTGGTTCGCTGATCAAGGAGTCGGTGCGTTCGCCGCGCCAGCCGCTGCTGAAGGTGGCGGGCGGGAAGCCGGGCGAGGGCGGTGCTGGGCTGGGTGCGGAGGGGATTCCGGGGTTGAAGACGATGAGCGATCTGCTGGGGCAAACGGGTGGGCTGAAGTCGGGCGCGCGGGGCGGCATCCCGGGTGGCGCGCTCTACGAGCATGGGAGTGCGGAGCTGCGGGAGGCGGCGGTGACGCAGTTGCAGAAGCTGGGCGAGCTGATCAAGCTGAACCCGAACGCGACTTTCATGATCGAGGGGCACACGGATTCGACGGGGACGCCGGAGGCCAATCAGGAGTTGAGCGAGGAGCGGGCGAAGAACGTAAAGAAATGGCTGGTGGAAAACATGAGCATCCCGGCGGAGCGGATCGAGACGATCGGGATGGGCAGCTCGAAGATGATCGTGTCGCCGCGGGCGTACGATGCGAATGAGGCGGGGGCTTTCGATGCCGAGGTGGCGCGGCAGCAGCCGAACCGGCGCGTGGAGATCGTCATCAAGACGAACCGGAAATAGCGGTGGGTGGGTTTGGCGATGGCGGCCCGTTTTCGCCAAGATGAGCATGGAGCGAACCGGTGCAGGGCGGTGGCTGGTGGTGTGGGCGGTCGCGCTTTTCGTCGCGACGCTGACGCTGCATACGCGGCACAACGACTTCCCGTATTTCTACCATCCCGATGAGGCGGAGAAGGTGCGGCAGGTGATGACGGGCGACTGGAATTTTCATCACCCGATGCTGCTGCTCACGGCGACAAAGGCGGTGGTGGCGGCGGTGGCGGCGCGCGGGGCGAAGCTGCCGGAGCAAGGTGTGGTCGAGGCCGGGCGCTGGGTGTCGGCGGGCTGCGTGGCGGCGGCGGTGGTGGCGCTGGCGCTGCTGGCGTTTGTGTGGCGCGGGTGGACGGCGAGCCTGGCGGCGGGTGGCGCGCTGCTGTTTCATCATCAGCTTTTCGAGCTGTCGCATTACATGAAGGAGGATTCGGCGCTGCTCGCCGGGGTGGCGTGGACGTTCCTGGCGGCGTTTCTTTTCTGGCGAAAGCCGGGTGCGTGGCGCGCGGCGCTGCTCGGCGCGGCGGTGGCGGTGGCGATCTCGGGGAAATATGTGGGCGCGGGGATGCTGGCGGTGGCGCTGCCGGTGCTGTGGCGGGTGCCGGGGCGGCGGGGAAGCTGGCTGGGGTGGTTCGCGGCGACGCTTGCCGCGGTGCTGGTGGTGGTGAATCTGCCGCTGCTGCTGGACCTCGGCGCTTTTCGGCAAAGCTTCGACCGGGAGATGGGGCTCGTGGTCCACGGGCAGGGTGGCACCCGCGCGGTGCCGCACGCGCAGTATTGGAATATTTTTCGCGACAACTCGACGCCGGTGATCTGGGGGCTGCTCGGCGTGTTTCTCGCGATGCGCTGGCGCGAACGGCGGACGGTGGCGCTGCCGGAGTGGCTGGTCATCGGGTTTCCGTTTGTCTTCGCGCTGGCGCTCTCCTTTTCGCCGAAGTCGAACGATCGCTACTTCCTGCCGGCGTCGGCGATCTTCACGCTGCTGGCGGCGCTCGGGGCGGTGGATGCGGCGCGGTGGCTCACGCGCTGGGTGCCGCTGCGGTGGGCGCTGGCCGGGGTGGCGCTGGCGCTGGTGGCGGGGCAACTGCGGGGCTGGCTGCGCTACGACGCGGCGTTTCGGAGCGATGACAATGCGGCGCTGCTCGCGTGGGTGCGGGATCTCCCGCCCGAGGCGGTGATTTCCAAAGACAGCCGCGTCCGGCTACCCGATCCGCAGAGCGCGGAGGATGCGCGGCGCTTCGCTCCGATGGCGCAGACGGTCATGGGCGGGCGCTTCGCCGCGGATCATGGAACGGTCGCCGAGCAGCGGGCGAAGGGAGTGACGCATGTGGCGATTTCGCGAAGCGACTACGAAAAATTTTTCCTGCCTGGGCTGCGTCCCCGAGCGGGCCAGGAAAAGGAGTTTGCGCACCGCCGGGCTTTCTATGAGGAGCTGCGCAAGGTCGGCAAAGAAGTCTTCCGGCGGGAGCGCGGGACGGTGCTCTACCTGCATCCCGGTCTCGAAGTTTACCGACTTCCGACCGCCGCCGAGTGATCAGGGCACCGGAGGCGCGGGAGCGTCGGCGGGTTTGGCCGCCGATGCGCCGGGAGCAAATTCCGCCTTCAACTTCGCGATGACTTCCTTCAGCAGCGGCCGCCGCTTTTCGTCCATCTCCTTGCGAATCCGGTCCTCGATTTCGTGCCGCTCTTCGGCGTAGCGCTTGGCGAAACGTTCACGCTCCGTGGCAGTGAGTTCGAGCCCGGCTTCCTTGATCGCGGCATCAATGTCCTCGGCGATTTTTTTCCGGCGGAAAGCGTCGCGATCCGTCAGCGCCTTTTTTTCCTCGGGCGAAAGATTGGCCCAGCGCTGGAAATTTTCCTGAAAGCGCTGGCGCTGCTCCGGGGTGAGCGCCTCGATGGCTTTGCGCACGTTTTTGAATTTCTCCATCTCCTCCGGGGTGCCGCTGGGGCGATGGTGTTCCCAACCCGGACGCCGCGTCGGAGGTGTGGCCGGCGGGGCGTTGGGGTCCGCGGGCGCTTGGGCCACGGCGGGAGAAAGGGTGGCGATCAGCAGGACGCCCGCGCCGGCCCAAGGTGTCAGTTTTCCAACCATGCCAGGCTCTCCTCGGAGGCGATGAGTTCGTCGAGATTGCTGATGACCTGATAGTCGAGGCTCTGGGAAACCCGTTCCGCGAGCACGGCGGTCGGGTCCGGGCGCTCGACCACTTCGGGTCCGGGCGCGAGAGCGATGGCGGCGACCGCCACGGCGCAGGTGCCGAGCGCTCCGAGCTGCCAGTGGCGGCGGAGCCACGCGAATACGCCGGTCGTTTCCTGCTTTTCCTCGCGGATGGCGCGCAGGACGTTGCGGGAAAAAAAGGGCGAGGCCGACGGAGTCTTGGCCTTACCCAGGAGGCGCCAGAGGTCGTCGTGTTCTTCGGTGTTCATACTGGGCGATTAACGCAGGTTCCGGGCGAAAGTTGCAAATTTCATCAGCCGCATTTTCGCCCGATGATCCGGGATCGGCTACGTCTCGTGCGCTTCGAGGAAGCCCTCGAGCTGCCGGATGCGCGTGGGGTGGCGCATTTTCCGCAGCGCTTTCGCCTCGATCTGCCGGATGCGCTCGCGCGTGACTTTGAACTGCCGCCCCACTTCCTCCAGCGTCCGCGGGTAGCCGTCCACGAGGCCGAAGCGCTGCTCCAGCACCTGCCGCTCGCGCTCGGTGAGCGTTTCGAGCACGTCCTTGATCTTCTCCTTGAGCAGCACGATCGCCGTCATGTCGCTCGGGTTTTCCGCGCCTTTGTCCTCGATGAAATCGCCGAAGCTCGTGTCGTCGCTTTCGCCGACCGGCGACTGGAGCGAGATGGGCTGCTGCGCCATTTTCAAAACGGCGCGCACGCGCTCGACGGGGAGCTGGATTTCGTCGGCGACCTCCTCCGGCGTGGGCTCGCGACCGTAGTCCTGCACGAGCTGCTTCTGTACGCGCATCAGCTTGTTGATCGTCTCGATCATGTGGACCGGGATGCGGATGGTCCGCGCCTGATCGGCGATCGAGCGGGTGATCGCCTGGCGAATCCACCACGTCGCGTAGGTGGAGAATTTGTAGCCGCGGCGGTACTCGAATTTCTCGACCGCCTTCATCAGGCCCATGTTGCCCTCCTGAATCAGGTCGAGGAAGGAGAGGCCGCGGTTGGTGTATTTTTTGGCGATGGAAATGACGAGCCGCAGGTTCGCCTCGACCATTTCGGTTTTGGCCTTGAGGGCTTTTTTGAGCCAGTGCTTCAATTCACCGAATTCCGCGGCGAATTCCTCCGGACTCATCCACATCCGCATCTGCTGCTCCTTGAGCTTGCTCGCGTAGTCGATCGGCGTCGCGTGGTTGGACTGATCCTTCGCGGCTTTCTTCGGCTTCGGCTTCTGCAGTTCGGCAGTCCACTGCGTGATCAGACGGAGCGCCTCCTCGGCCAGATGCACGAATTCCTCCGTGACCTTCTGTTTGAAAAAGAACTTCGGGTAAATCTTCTGGATCGCCTCGTGCGCTTTCTTGAATTCGAGATAGGACTTCGTCTCGTGGTTTTTGCCGCCGTGCGCCAGGTAGTTCCGGTAGGTGCTCGCGCAGTTCGCGGTCGCCTGCTCGAGCTGGTGGCAAAGCTTCGGCAGGTGCTTCATGTAGCGCTCGCGGCTCTCGATTTTCTTGTCGAGGATCACGCGGTCGAAACGCTCGCGGCCTTCCTGCAGTTTCGCCGCTAGGTCGAGGTAGGCGCGGGCGCTGAAACCGAAGTGATTGATGTAGTTTTGGACGTTGATTTCGGCGTCCTCGATCCGCTTGGAAATCTCCACTTCCTGCTCGCGGGTGAGCAGGGGAACCTGGCCCATCTGCTTGAGATACATCCGCACCGGGTCATCGAGAATGTCGAGTTTGGCCTCGGGCTTTTCCTCCTCCTCCTCGGCGTCGTCGGGCTTTTTCCCGTCTTTTACGCGATCCACTTCCGAGGCCTCGATGATCTCGATTTCCATGCTGCGCAGCCGCCCCATGATCGTCTCCATTTCGTCCGGGTCGTTGACGTTGTCCGGCAGCGCCTCGTTGAGATCGTCGTAGGTGATGTAGCCCTGCTCCTTGGCGAGCTTGATGAGTTCCTTTAGCTTCTCCTGGATGTCCGGCTGGTCGATGACGCTGATCGCGGTCGTCGCCGGTTGGATCGCCTTCTCATTCTTTAGCTTTTTCAGCTTCGGCTCCTTTGCGGCCGTCTTGGGCTTCTCGGCTGGCGGCTCTTTGGGCTTTTTTTCCGCCGGAGCCGGAGCCTTCTTTTTCGCCGCGGCTGCCTTGGCCTTCTTCGCCTTCTTGGGGCGCGCGGGCGCGGCTTTCTTGGCTTTTACTTTCGGGGCGACCTTGGCCGCCTTCACCGGCTTGGGTTTCTTGGCCTTGGCGGGCTTGGGTGCCTTTTTGAATTTCTTCGGGCTGGGGGCTTTTTTCGCGGCTTTGGCCGGCTTTTTTGGCGCGCTTTTTTTCTCGGGTTTCTTCGGGCTCGGCTTCGGCTTCTGGGCGGCGTCTTTCGACTTTTTTGGAGAGGCTTTCTTGATTTTTTTTGGCATACCCGAGCAGGTGGAGATGGCTAAAGACGATGATCCCCGCCGCTCAGAACGCGGTCGCGATTCAAAGGGGCGGGGATAAGGGCCGCGTAATATCTAGGAGGCGTTTTTGCAGGTCAAGGACTTCTTTCTGCAATCTCGCCAGCACTGGCAAAGTGGTGTCCGGGACGCGCAGTTTCGCCTGAATCGCCTCCATGCGCCGCCGGATTTGCCGCCGTTCCAGATCGCGCCAGCAGTCGTGCGCCACGGTCACGGGATGGGCCGGGGCTGGGACCTCGAGCAGCCCGGAGACGGTGGCCTCCTCGGCGGCGGTCAGGGTGGTGAGAAAGGCGTGGATCGACGCTGGCTGGTCGGGGTGCAGGTCGGCGGCGAGGATTTTCACCAGCAGCGCGGCGTCCGGATCCTCGCCGAAGATGCGCGGCCACGGCTCCGCCAGAATCCACGCCCGCGCCGCCTCATCGTGCAGCGCCACCAGCGCGAGCAACCGCGAGGTGGGATCGAGCGTCGCGGGGCCGGCCTCATCCGGTTCAGCGAGCACATCCCCATCGGGTGGCTTCGCCGTTTTCAGTTTCAAAAGCCGCGCAAACTCCGCGAAGGAAATCTCCAGCCGCTGGCAGGCCCGGTGCATCACCGTCTCCCGCAGCATCGGGTCGCTGATGAGCCCGATCGACTCCGCCATCTTGCGCGCCGCCTGGATCTTCCCGCGAGGCGTCTCGAAATCCGGCCCGCGCGCGAGCCGTTCGAGCTGGAAATCGAAAAAGTCCTTCGCCCCCGTGATCCGCTCCACGAAGGCGCCCGCTCCCCGGCCGCGAATCATCGAGTCCGGGTCTTCCCCCGGCGGCATCTCCGCCACGCGCACCAGCAGATTTTCCGCGAGCAGCGAGACCAGCGAACGCTCCGCCGCCTTCTCCCCCGCCGCATCCGCATCGAAGCACAGCACCACCTCGCCATCCGGCAGGAAGCGCCGCAGAATCCGCGCCTGCTTTTCCGTGAACGCCGTCCCCTGCGGGGCGATCACGTTTTGCACCCCCGCCTCGAACGCCGTGATCAGATCGAGCTGCCCCTCCAGGACCACCGCCGAGCGCTGGTCGATGATCGCGCGCTTCGATTTGTGCAGGCCGAAGAGCACCGCGCCCTTCGTGAAAAGCATCGTCTCCGGCGAGTTCACATATTTCGCCGCCTTCGCCTCCGCCTCCAGCACGCGCCCGCTGAAAGCGATCACCTCCCCGTTGTCGTTGCAGATGGGAAACATCACCCGCCCCCGGAAGCGGTCGTAAAACTCCCCGCGCGGATGCTCTTCGTCGCGCAGCTTGGCCAGCCCGCTGGCCAGCAGCTCCTCCTCCGAAAATCCGCCGCCCCGCGCGAAATCCCGCATCGCGTCCCATGCGTCCGGCGCATAGCCCAGCCGCCAGGATTTCGCCACCTCCGCGCCGATCCCGCGCCCTTTCAAATAGTCCCGCGCGATCTGCGCCGACGGCTGCCGCAGCAACTGCCGGT
>JAYWEB010000304.1:0-23933 GCA_043779575.1 Chthoniobacter sp.
AAACATCACCTAGGAAATATACGCGTGCTTTACGTATTTGTTTTTCACCGAACATCAGCATGTTATGCTCTTTGCCTCCTCGTAAAGCTGCTAAGACCCAACGGCATTTCCACATTGAACCAATCGAACCTAATCCTCCACTGCGGCGCGGCGAAAGCCGACCGTGAGCAACTCGCCCACGTCTGCACACCGGATGGAGACAATACATGGTGCCCTATTCCCCACGAGACGCTCGTCTCGGAGGTGGAGGGCGCACTGAACCGCGCGAACATGCGGATCGTCACCGAGGCCCACGGCATGAGCGCCGATGGGGCTCGTTACTTCGGCTTGATTCAAGTCGCCAATGGTGATGAGCAGGGCGATTACTCCTACGTGCTCGGCTTGCGGAACTCGCACGACAAGCGGTTTCCCGCCGGTCTGGTCGTAGGTTCCGCCGTGTTTGTCTGCGACAATCTCGCCTTCTCCGGTGAGATCAAAATCGCCCGCAAGCATACGCGGTTCATCATGCGCGACCTGCCCGGCTTGGTGTCCGGCGCTGTCGGCCAGCTTGGCGACCGCTGGCATGAACAGGCGGAGCGGATCAACGTCTACCGCGGACATGAACTGACCGACGTTCAAGCACATGACCTCGTGATTCGGGCGCTCGACAACCGGGCAATCACAGTGACGCAAGTTCCGGCGATCTTGCAGGAGTGGCGCACGCCGAGGCACCCGGAGTTTTCCGCCGATGGCAAGAGCGCGTGCCGGTTGTTCAACGCGGTAACGGAGGCGGCAAAGGGCAGAGGTCTATGAGCGCTGCCGCAGCGCACTCAGGCACTTCACGGCTTGCTTGATGGAGAAGTCGGGTTGTTCAGCCAGAGCTAGGCGGCATCGGCACGGGCCGTCGCTCTCAGGGCGGCGGCCCTTTGCCGGGCGCAGTCACAAAACCACCAACCGAGGGAGCCACTCGTTAAACGGCACTTCTTTTCATGGCTCGTATTATCTCCATCGTTTCCGACCGCAATGAGCACCCGCTTCGCGCGACTATCCGCACCCGCTTGGGTACGGTCAAAGTTCGCTGGATGGACGTGGCGGGGGATCGTTGCTGGCAAACCAGCGGCATCCTCGACGCGAAGAAGCTGGCCGCGCCAGCCATCGCGCGCATGGTGGAGCCACGCTGACACGCATCGCATTCAAAGTGGAATGCTCTCAGCCGGGCGCACTGGCGAAGAATGCTGACAATATTCCAAAGACGCTGCATTGGTGATGCTCCACGACCGATGCCCAAGGCGATCGGCTCACTGCAGAGCACTGGCAAAGAGCCAAGCAGTCAGCGACCGAACTGACGCTGAATCTCCCGACGCCCGCACCCGGAACGGCCATCTACATACATCTGCACGGATGGGATCGACCACCCAACGCTCGTCTTACTACGAGCCTTTGTGCGTGCGGCAGAGCGCGGCGGACATCTAATCAAGCTTTTGCAGTAGAAATGATGTCGCAACTTCGGTGGCCTGCGAAGCGGCTCCGCATTCGAGGTGCGAGCACTGCGACGATGAGGAAATTCACCGTTAACACCACCGCCGCGGCCCAATGGTGGGTGTGGCTGAATTCGTAAAGCTCGATGGGTAGGTAGGCCGTTCCGCTGGCGAGCGCGAGCCACTCGGCCCAGCGGCGTTCGCGCCACAGTCCCCATGCCTCGACGAAACGGACTGAGGCATAGGCCAGCGCGCCTAGCGCGAGGAGACGGAGTTGCGTGTCGCTGACGTGCTGTAGCAGTCGCTCAATGATGCGCGGATGGGCGCTCGCGGGGTTGAGGTGAAAATGGCGCACGAGCGTTTCGGCGACGTGTTGCGCGTCGGCGTGCGCGTATTGCAGCAGTCCAAATCCCGCCAGCAGCACGAGCGCACCCTTCGCCGCCTCGAAAGCAGCCACCGCTCGAAGTGACGCGGGAGCTTTCATGCGGCAAGAGGCGTGTGCCGGGCGTTCGCGCAGTCGTCCGCGGTGCGCGGCTCTGCCGATGGGACGGGTAACACCACGCCAAAGGTTGTTCCACTTCCGGGTGCGGTCTGGAATTGCATGGTGCCGCCGTGCCGTTCGAGGATGCGCATGGCGATGGATAGCCCGAGGCCAGTGCCTGCGGGTTTGGTAGTAAAGAAGGGATCGAACAGGCGCTCCTGCACTTCCGCCGGAATGCCGGTGCCGGTGTTCTAAACTTCCAGCACAGTAACGTCCTGCGGCCAGCCTTGAAGTGACAGGCTATCCTGTCGCACGCGGAGGGTGATGCTGCCCTTCCGTCCGATGCTCTCGGCGGCGTTGCGAACGAGATTGATGAGCACTTGCTTGAGCTGATGTGCATCGGCCTGAAGACTCGGGGCGTCCGCGCTTGATTCGACAACAAGCGCGATTTCGTTTTTCGCCATTTCAAGCGCGACTAAATTGAGCGCGCCGACGTTCAGCAGCCGCGCGAGTATCGTCGGCGTCAGATCCGGCTTCAACGCAGACAAATGCACTGTCGCCGTTATTGCCCGAGCGTGCAGCGCCACGGGGGATGATCTCGGCGGAATGGTTCACGGATTCAATGCGTATAAACGAGCAGGATCTTGTCGATCGAGCCGAGGCTGCGGAAATTTTGCAGCTTCGTGACGAGCATCGCGGTCAGCTTGGTGTTCGCCGCCAGAACCAGCATTCCCTCGGTCGTGCGAAGATCCTGGGCGAGGAGGTGGCCGACGCGGAGTTCGTCGATCTGCAACGATTGCGGCGGTCCCTGTTCACCTCCGGACACTGCTCCCGGCACGACATCGCACCAGCACGAAACCGAGGCGAGCACCTTTGGATCATACCATTCCTTCCGCTCCTGCATTTTTTGAAACGCGGCTGGCCGTGAGAGGGATTGATCCTCCAATTCGAGGAGGTCGCTCAGGACGTGAATGATCCGGGAGCCGATCGGGATTTCATCGCCGGAAAACGAATCGGCCGGAAAGCCGGAGCCGTCGAAATGCTTTTGCTGGTAGCGCACGATGTTCGCGACCGGGCCGAGCCGCGGGATGTTCTCGATCAAGCGCGCACCAAATTCCGGCACGCGATTGAAGATGTCTTTTTCGGGTCCGTGCAACGACTCGCCCGTGCGCAGCTTTTCCAGCACAGTGGGCGGGATGGTGACGCGTCCGATTTGGGAAAGCAGGGCCGCGAGTTCCAGATCCCACGAGACGCTCGTGTTCGAGCTGCGGACGAAATCGTTGACGTATTCCTTGAGCTTCTCGCTGCGCTCGAACGTGGCCGGGTCGAACAGCGAGAGAATTTCCGTGAGGACTTTGACCGCACCGCCGAGCGTGTTTTCGAGCAGTTCCTTTTCGGCTGAGAGCAGGCGGAATTGTTCGAGCGCGGAATCGAGTGCTGGCGCGAGCGTGGGCGGCGGGCACGGTTTGGTGAGGAAGCGGAACACGCGTCCGTCGTTTACGGCATCCATCGCGGTCTTCTGATCGGCATTGCCGGTGAGCATCATGCGGACGGCATCCGGCGCGGCGGTCTGGACGTTTCTGAGAAATTCGAGGCCGCTCATTCCAGGCATCTGCATGTCGGCGACGACGACGGCGTAGGGGCCGCTGTTCGCGATTTTTTGCAGGCCTTCGGCACCGCCGACGGCGGTGTCGATGCTGAATTGTTTGCGCATGCCGCGCTGGACGGCTTCGAGGAGGTTCACGTCGTCATCGACGAAGAGGACTTTGGTATTCATATCGTTGGTCAGGTTTAGTTTTGGCTGGGAATGCCGGAGAGTGTTTCCTCCACCGCGGTGCGCCAGGCGGGGAGGCGGTCGGAGAGTCCGATCTTGGCGAGGTATTCCAAATCGACCGCCGGAGCGGGTTTGCTGGATTTTGCGGAAGCGCGTTCGCCGACGAGGCATTCGGCGACGTGGACTGCGGTGAGCGGTGAAAATTCCGGCACCTTGGAATCGCGGGGCTGGTGATGCAGGCTGATGCCTTCGATGACCCGCGCGGGCAGACCCCAAAGGCCGAGCAGGTAGCCGCCGACTTCGGCGTGCGTGGTCCCGAAAATTTCCATTTCGGCGGTGAGGCCATTCGCATCAGGCTGCGCCGCGGCGCGCTCGAACTGCTCAGGCATGCTGCTCGCGAGCACGAGGTCGCCGACATCGTGGAGCAGGCCTGCCACGAATGCGTCATCGACGACCCCCCGGTGCATGTCCTCCGCCTTGGCGATGGCCCGCGCGGCTGCGCCGACCTCCTGGCTGTGCTTCGCCGCTTCGACTGCGGAATAACCGTTCGGCGCTTTTGTTTCGTACTGGCCAAACACATTCGTGGCGAGGACCAGCGATTTGAGCGTGTCGATGCCGAGATAGCCCGCAGCCTCGATCGGTCGCGAGACGCGGCGCGCGAGCCCGAAGAACGAGGAGTTCACGATCTGGAGAATCTTCGCGGTCATCGCCATGTCGCTGGAGATCAGTGCGCCGACATCCTCGATCGACGAGTTGGGATCGTGCAGTAGCTCGACGATCCTCGTGTAGATCTCGGGAATGCTGGGAAGGTGTTTGAGTTGCGCGACGAGTTTCATCACATGCTCGTTTTGCAGCGCAAACGCGGGATCAGTCAGGCGCGTGACCGTTTGCTTGAGCGTTTCCGCGTCGCACGGCTTGGTGAGATACTGGTGCGCGACGCCGACGCACTGGACCGCGACCGATTGTTCGGCGTGGCCGGAAAGGACGAGGCGGACCGTCCTCGGCGAGTGCAACCGGGCATGGTCGAGCACATCGGCCCCGTTGACGCCGGGCATCATCATGTCCGTCACCACCACATCGTAGTCGGCCACCGCGAGCTGTTCCTTCGCCTTCGCGCCACCGTCGGCAAAGTCCATGTCCCACTGCTCGCGCATTCCGCGGAGCATTCGCTGGATTCCCTGGAGCACCAGCGGCTCGTCATCGACAAACAGGATTCGTTTTTTCACGCGGCTTTCTTTTCGGTGTTGGAGTGGATCGGCAGGCGGATGATGAAAGTGGTCCCCTTCCCGACTTCGCTTTCCACGTCGATGGTCCCGCCGTGTTTATCGACGACCACGGAATGCGCGATCGCGAGCCCCTGGCCGGTGCCCTTGCCCACGCCTTTGGTGGTGAAAAAGGGATCGAAAATCTTGCATCGAATTTCCTCGGGAATGCCCGTGCCCGTGTCGCCGATGCGGACTTGCACGCAATCGCCCACGCACGCCGTCGAGACCGTCACGGTGCCCTTGCCGCCGTGGCCGTCGCCGACCACATCGGCGATCGCGTGGCTCGCGTTCACGACCAGGTTGAGGATGACCTGATTAAACTCGCCCGGCAGGCACGACACGGGCGGAAGCGCGGGATCGAAATCCGTCACCATCTCGGCCACGTATTTCCATTCGTTCGAGGCCACCGTCAGCGTGCTGTCGATCGCGCGGTTCAGGTCAATCGCGGTCTTCTCGTTGCTGCCGGGATGCGAAAACTCCTTCATCGCGCCGACGATTTTCGAGACGCGCTTCACGCCCTGGAGCGATTGCTCAATCGCCTTCGGAATTTCCACGGCGAGATATTCCGCGTCGGCGGTGACGGCGGCAGCCTCCACTTCGGCCACGAGTTCAGGTGTCACGCCGCCCTGCTTCGCGGCTGCGAGGAGCCGGCCATGCGCGGTGAGCAGCACGGTCAGATCGCGAAAGCCGTCCTGCACGAATTGCGTGTTGTCGCCGATGTATTGCGTCGGCGTGTTGATCTCGTGCGCGATGCCCGCGGCGAGCTGGCCGATGGATTCCATCTTCTGCGCGTGGCGAAGCTGCACCTCCATCTGCTGGCGTTCCTCGTCAGCCTCGCGCCGCACCGTCGTGTCCTCGGCGATGCCGCAGACGCGCGCCACCCGCCCGGATTCATCGCGGATCGGAAAACAGCGGTTGCGAATCCAGCGCGTCGAGCCGTCGTGATGGAGCACGCGCAGCTCGCTCTCCGCCGCTTCGCCGCGCGCGATGCTTTCGAGAAACACGCGGGCGTTTTCGCCGTCTTCCGGCAGCGCGGCACCGAGCCACGACTGCGGATCGGCCAGCAGGCTGGCGTGCGGGCGGCCGAGCAGGCGCTCGCAGCCGGGGCTGAGATAAAGCGTCTCGCGCAGGTCCGGCGTGGCCATCCAAAAAATGCCCTCGATGTTCTCGGCGATCTGCCGGAACCGCTGCTCGGTCTCGACGAGTTCGCGGGTGCGTTCCTCGACGATGCGCTCGGTGTTGGCGAGTTGCAGCCGCGCCTGCCGGGTGAGTGCCCACTTTTCGCTGAGCGCGCAAGCGATCTGGAGCGCCTCGACGGAGGTGAAAGGTTTCTTCAGCACGAGCAGCCGGTCGCGGTGGCCGAGCCGTCCGAGCATTTCCTCCCACGAGTAGTCGGAGTAGGCGGTGCAAATCACGACCTGCAAATCCGGGCAAAGCGCCCAGAGCCGTTCCGCCGTCTCGACCCCATCGATGCCGGGCGGCATGCGCACATCGACGAACGCGAGCGAATACGGCTCGCCTTTTTCGATCGCCTGCTGAAGCAATTCGACGCCTTCCGTTCCCTGATACGCGGAGTCGATGTGAAACTGCGGAATCGCAAACTTGGACGCGGCTTCGCCAAAAAACTCGGCTTCCGCATCGTCGATCGCGCCCGATTCGGGGCAGAGGATTTTTCGGTAGTCGTCGTGAATCGCGCGATTGTCGTCGATTGCGAGGATGCGGTTGCTGGTCGTTGGGTTCATACGTTTTGAGGTTGAGCTGGCAGTTCGAGAGTGAAGGTGGCGCCGCGTCCGGGTCCGTCGCTGTGCGCGCACAGCGAACCGCCCATATCGACTGCCGACTGGGCGCTGCTGTGGAGGCCGAAGCCGTGCCCGGTTTTTTTCGTGGTGAAGCCGTGCTCGAAGACCCGGGGAAGATTTTCCGGCGAAATGCCGATGCCGGTGTCGCTGACGGAAATGCAAACGCGGCGATCGCCATTGACGTTCGCACGCAGCGTCAGGCACCGGTTTCCGACCGTTTCCACATCCATCGCGTGGGTGGCGTTGCGGATGAGGTTGACGAGGATTTGCAGCACCTTGTGGCGGTCGATTGGCAGCGCGGGCAGCGACGGGGCGATCTCCCGCTCCACCCGCGCTCCATGCCGTCCCAGCGAGGAGTCGTTCATGCGCAGCGCGTCTTCGAGGATGTCCGCGATGGGCAGCATTTCGATCACTCCGCCGGAGCCGGCGTAGCGCTGCTGCATGGAGACGATTTCGTTGATGTGGTCCACGTTGGAGCGGAGCGCCTCCAACTCGCGGAGCACGGAGGCTTGCTGCTCGGAAAGATGCGCGGCGATTTGCGTGAGAAAGGCGGGCAGCCTGGCGCCTTGCGGATGGCTGGCGAAAAACGAGGGCAGGTCTCCGGCGTGCTCATGCAGGAGGCCGGCCACTTTTTCGAGACTACCCGCTTTCAAACCACGCACTTTACCGGAAGCGACCTCCAGCGAGACGTTCGCGCTGTTGAGCACGTTTCCGACATTGTGCAGCACGCCGGTGGCCACCTCCGCCATGCCCGCCTGGCGCGATACATCGAGCAGTTGCTTTTGCGCCTCCCGCAGTTCTGCTTCGCTCCGTTTGCGCGCGGAAACGTCGCGAGTCACCGCGAGTTGGGCGACAATGTTGCCCTCCAGATCCCGCAATGGACAGGCATGGGTCGCCATCCATCGGCGGGTGCTCTTGAGTCCGATGATCTCGAATTCCGCAGTCTTGGATTCTCCCCGGAAGATCGCTTCATTCAACTCGCGGAACATGGTCCGATACTCCGGCGCAATGAGGTCATAGACGTTGCCCCCAAGTGCTTCATCAGGATGGTCGGCCTCGATCAGGCGCAACCCGGCGGCGTTCATGGCGAGGAGCGTGCCATCGGCGGCGACCTGCTTCACACATTCCGGTTGCGTCTCCAGGATCACGCGCAGACGATGCTCGCCGGCCTTCAATTCCTGGTGCGCGGTGGTCAGCGCGCTGTTGGCGTTGCTCAAGTCGGTGGTCCGCTCCTCGACGCGCAGTTCCAAATGATCGCGCGCCTCCGAAAGCCCCATGCGTGCGCCTTCCAGTCCGACCGCGGCATGGCCGATCTCCTCCTGGAGTTTGTTGAAGCTCTGCGCCATGGCTCCGATCTCATCGCGGGAACGAACCGCCACTGGCGTGAAGTCGAAGTGAGCCTTGGCCGCATTGAGATCGCCCGCCGCGAGCGCGTGCATCGCCCGCGTGAAATCCGCCAGCGTGCCCTGGACCAGATGATCCGCCGCCGCCGATACTTGGACCGCCGCGTTAGCGATCATGCCCGGCAGAATCAGGCCCACACCGATAGTGAGCAGCGCGACGGTGACGAAGATGTCCGCCAGAATCGCATTGAGCGCAGTCTCCTGGCTGGGAACGTGTGCGACGGCGACGAGATAACCCGTCGCGTCGAACGCCAGCACCAGCAACATGGCTCCGGTGAGCTTGAGGTGCAGCGAGCCAGCGACGAGAGGCAGGCCCAGCTTGCGCCGGTCGGCCGCCTTTCGCCACGCGTAGAGGACGACGCCCGAGTAGGCGAATGCGATCCCGACCACCACGGTCGGCAGCCCAAATTGCTGAAAGCCGAGCACGCTCGTGAGTATCCACACACCCGCCGCGCACAGGCCGAGCACGATGGTGCCGCGCGGCGCGCGATAGGGCCGGGGGAGGTCGGGCTGATCGCGCCGTAGGAGCCAGACCGCGACACTGACCAGCGCGATGCTGATTAGGTAGGTGAAATTCGTCGCCGCGATGAGCCAGAGCGGGACGCCCGTGTACAGATAGACTATCCCCACGCCCGCGGTCACGAGCGTCGCGATCCACGGCACATCCGTCCGCGAGCGCCGGGCGAAAAATTCCGGCAGGAGCCCGTCCTCGGCGAGTTGCGCGAGTGTGCGGGACGGGCCGGAGAGCGTGGCGATCACGCCGTGAAACATGTTCAGCACGATGAACCAGGTCGCCGCCGCTTTGGCCGCGCCGCCCAGCAGAGGCGCGAAGGTCGGGCCGAGCACCAGTGCGAGATCTTTTGCCATCTCTTCCGGCCCCAGCGTCCCCAGCCAGACGATCGGCAGGACGATGAAATAGAATCCCGCCGCCGCCGCGCTCGCGAAAACGGCGCGCGGGACGTTGCGATTCGGGTCAATGGTCTCGCCCACATGACTCGTCGCCTGCTCGAAGGCGAGCGAGCAATATCCGACCAGGTACAACCCCGCCATCACGCTCGTGACTCCGCCAAACCAGCCGGGGAATGGAACCGTGAGATGAAACGTGAACGCCTGCTGCCAGTCCACGCCGCCGCTGAAAACCGGCATGATCCCGGAGATGAAAGCCAGCCCGGACGAGACGATCGCGACCGGCACCGTGAGGCGCACCACCCACTTCACGCCGCTGAGACTCACGATGGTGAAAAAGACGATGAAACACGCCGCGAGCAACTGCTCCGAGAATCCCGGGAGATACAACGAGTGAAGGGCCGTGGCGGCGATCAATGCGTTGATGGCCGTCACCGGTGCCCAAGCGGACCAGTAGCAAAACCCGGTGAGGTTCGCGAGCATGGGGTTGTAGGGGCGGAACGCTTCCGCGCAACTCGCCGAGATGCCGCCCACGCGGTTGGGAAACATCAGCACCAACTCCGTCCAGCCCGGCGCCGCCGCCCACGCGAGCAGCACGCCCACGATCAGCAGCACCACCGCCGCGCTTCCCTGGCCGGGAATGGTGCCCTGGCCGACAAACAATGCGGCGAGAATCAACACGCTTAGATTACTGCCTCCAAGTGCCACCGCTGTCGTCCCGAACCAACCGATGGTGCGCGGGTGGTCACGCGGTTGCAGTTCTTCGTTCACGATGTTTTTCATTTTCATATTGGTTCGATTCTCGGGGGCAGGAACACGAACGGCGTTTCGGTTCGAGATGGCGCGCACTTGGGAGACACGGTGGCCGGACGGGGAAGGAACGGACGCGGGGCCAGCGCATCGTGGAGCGCGCCGAGCAGGGCGTTCGTGCAAAACGGTTTGTCCAGCACGCGGCAGACGTTCAGGGAATCCAGTTCCTTTGCGCGCGCCGCAGCCATGTGCCCGCTGGCGGCGATGATGCGGACTGCCGGATTCATCGTCTTCAAGGCGCGACTGAGCGCGATGCCATCGACGACCGGCATCATCATGTCCGTGATCACCGCGCTGATATTTTCCCTCTCGCGGGCGTAGCTCGTGAGCGCTTCCGCCCCGTCCGCCGCGGACATCGTACGGTAGCCGTGCTGCGCGAGGACCGCTTCAGTCACGTTGCGGATTTCCTCCTCGTCGTCCACCACGAGGATCAATTCGCCCCTCCCATCGACCGGCATGGCTTCGATCTTCCCGGTCGCGTCGCTGGCATTCGCGCGGGCGGCGGGGAGGAAGATTTCAAAGAGAGTGCCCTGGCCCGGCTCGCTCATGACGTTGATGAAACCCTCGTGGCTTTTGACAATGCCCGCAGCGGTGGAGAGGCCGAGGCCGGAGCCCTGGCCCGTCGGTTTGGTGGTGAAGAAGGGATCGAAGATTTTGTCGATCAGCTCTCGTGGAATGCCGGAGCCAGTGTCGGAAATGTGCAGCCGCACGTAGCGGCCCGGGGTCGCTTCCGCGCGCATGCTGGCGTAGCTCGCATCGGCCTCGAAATTTTCGGCGGCGAGGCGCAACGTGCCGCCCGCGCTCATCGCGTCGCGCGCATTGACGCACAGATTCAGCAGCACCTGGTGCAACTGCGTCGCATCGCCCTCGATCAGCCACAGGTCGTCGTCGAGGTCGCTTTCGATCGCGATGCCTTTCGGAAAGGTTTCGCCGATGATTTTTTCGATCTCGCGAACGAGTCGCTTCGGCTGGAGCAGACGGCGCTCGCCGTCGATGCCGCGGGCAAAGGTGAGCACCTGCCGCACGACGCCCGCCGCGCGCCGGGCGCTGGTCTCGATGGTGCGGACAAATTGTTCGCGCGTCGCCGCCGGCCACTCTTGGTGGAGGAGTTCCGCGGAGAGCAGGATCGGGCTGAGCATGTTGTTCAATTCGTGCGCCATGCCGCTGGCCAGCATCCCAATGCTTTCGAGCCGCTGCGCGCGGAGGAGGTGCTGCTCCGCCTCCTTGCGCCGCGCCATTTCATCGAGCAATTCCCGCGTGCGCTCCACGACGATGCGCTCCGTCTCCTCCAGGCGGTCGCGGGCCTGCTGCGCGAGTTCCCACTTCTCGCCGAGCGCGCAGGCGAGCTGGAGCACCTCGATGCCTGCGAACGGTTTTTTCAAAATCAGCAGCCGGTCGCGGCGGCTGCATCGCGCGACCATTTCCTGCCACGAATAATCCGAATACGCCGTGCAGATCACCACCTGCAGCTCCGGCGAAATCTGCCAGAGCCGCTCCGCCGTCTCGATGCCATCCATGCCGGGCGGCATCCGCACATCGACGAAAGCAAGCGCGGGCTCGCGGCCCTCCACCACCGCGCGCTCCAGCAGCGCGCAGCCTTCCGCACCCTGAAAGGCAAACTCCAGCGCAAATCCGCCCTCGGCCATCCGCGGGATTTCCCCGCCGAAAAAGTCTGCCTCCGCACGGTCGGCCGCGTCGGTCCCGGACGGAGCGAAAATTTTGCGGAAGTCATCGTGGATGGCTTCGGTGTCGTCGATGACGAGAAGGCGTTGCGAGGCGTTCATGCGGGTTGGTTCGGGAGGGGCAGAGTGAGGGAAAAAGTCGCGCCGTGGCCGAGGCCGTCGCTGTGGACGGAGAGGCGTCCGCCCATCTCCGTCGCGGCGTTGGCACTGCTGTGCAGGCCGAAGCCGTGCCCCTCCTTCTTCGTGGTGAAGCCGTGGCTGAAAATGCGGGTGAGATTTTCGCGGCCGATGCCGATGCCCATGTCGCTGACCGAGACTTTGAAGGACACCCCGTTGCGCTCCGTCCGTACGGTGAGCTGCTTGCCGGCCGCACCGGGCTCGTCCATCGCGTACTTCGCGTTGCGGATGAGGTTCACGAGAATCTGGATGAGCTTGTGCCGGTCGATCGGCACGGCAGGCAGCGCAGGATCGAACTCGCGCACGACCAGCGCGCCGTGGCAGTCGAGCGCCGCGGCGTTCATGCGCAGCGCGTCCTCGATCACGTCGGCCACCGCGAGCGTTTCCATCACCCCGCCCGCACCGGCGTAGTTTTGCTGCATGGCGACGATTTCGTTGATGTGTACGACGTTGCCCTTGAGCGAACCCAGTTCGCCGAGCAACGCGGCCTGTGCCGCGATGAAGTGCTCCGTGAGTTCGGCGAGAAACGCGGGCAGCCGCGCGCCCTGCGGATTCGCAAAAAACGCCGCCGGATCGCCTGCGTGCTCCTGCACGAGCGCCGCGACTTTTCCCAGACTGGCGGCTTTCAACTGCCGCACTGTTTTCGAGGCGACTTCAATCGAGACATTTACGCTGTTCAACACGTTGCCGACGTTGTGCAGCACGCCCGTGGCGATCTCCGCCCTGCCCGCCTGCCGCGAGGCGTCCATCAGTTGCCTCTGCAAATCGGCGGCCTTTTGCTCCTGCACCTTGCGCTCGGTGATGTCGCTCGTGACCGCGAGTTGGGCGATGATGCCGCCCTCCAAATTCCGCAGCGGACAGGCGTGGGTTCGCATCCACCGGCGCGTCCCCTTGAGTCCGATGATTTCAAATTCCGCAGTCCTTGATTCACCAAGGAAAACCGCCTCGTTCAAAGCCCGAAACATGGCCTGATACTCCGGGGCTGCGAGGTCATAGACGGAGCGGCCCAGGACTTGTTCGGGCTCATCGGCCTCGACGAAACGCAGCCCGGCGGGATTCATTTCCAGGATCGATCCGTCGGCGGCGATGAGCTTCACACACTCTGGTTCCGATTCGAGGATCATGCGCAGGCGGTACTCGCTGGCCTGTATGTCCTTGTGCGCGACGGTCAGTTCCACGGCGGCGGCCTGCTGTTCGAGCATGAGTTTTTGCGTCGTCTGCCGTCCTTCCTCTGCTTCGGCGCAGGCGTGCTCGATCGCCTGGACCTGCCCTTGAATGCCCCGCGAGATGACGCGCGCCAGCCAGAGAAACAGCGCCGCGCTGGCCACGCCGATGGAGAGGATTCGCCACCAGTTGGAGGTGAGATTGCTTTCCATCCGCTGCGCCAGCGCGGTGGTGCGCGCCTGCGTGGAAAGTCCGAAACCGGCATTGGCTTTTTCGACTCCCTGAAACAACGCCGCGATCTCCGCCTTCAATTTCTCCCGCTCGCGGCGCAGGCGCACTGCATCGTGCCGCAGGGCGAACAATCCCCCCTCGTCCGGCCCCGCGCCGAGGATCGTGGCCCGCAATTGCCCGATGGCCGCGGGCTGGAGCGCGGTGTCGCCGGACGCTTCCGCACCGAGCGTGGCGGCGATGCGGGCCAGGCGGTCGAAGACGGGCTTGAGTTTGTTGTCCTTGATGTCGGCGAGGTCGTCGAGTCGCTCCTCCCCACCGAGCAACTCCACCAGCCGCGCGCACTCGGCCAGCTCGCTCTTGAAACTGTTCACGCTCTGGGTCTGGCCCCGGCCCTGATACTGCGCGATGGCTTCCGCGAGCGTGTGAGCCTGTTCGCCGGTCGCGCTGCGCCAGCGTTTATACTGGATGGCGTCTTCGAGGCGGCGGCGGCCTTCGACGATTTCAATCCCGGAGCGCAACTGGCTGAGGAGCGTGCGGACCTGGCCGAGGGTGATCTGCCGGCTGACGTCCGGCCAGACCCGGTCGTAATGCTCGCGCCAGTCGCGCCCGCGCCCGGACAGGCCGGTGAGCTGCGGCACGAGAGGGCCAAACTGTTCCGATACTGTTCTCGAAATACTCCCGGCCCCGGCGGATTGCCCGGTGATGAAGGTGACAAGGCTGGGGAGATCTGCCGGCGCGCCAGTGGGCGTGAGCGTTTCGTCCAGATCGGCTTCGATCTGCGTCCGGCTCTCGACGGCGCGCCGGCTCAGTTCATCGGCCACGCGGTTTAGCGCCGCCTGTTCGACGGCGGCCCCGTCGCGCTCGGTGCGGACGCGGCTCAACGTCCAGCCGATCAGCCCGATGGTGATCACGACCATGAGCAGGCCGGTGCCGGTGAGCGCCCGGACTAGGCGGACGATGACGCGGCCTTGCTGCGGATGGTTCAAGGCTGGGCCTCCTTCGCCGCAAGTTTCGGAAGCATTTTCCACGAGAAAGGCACGAACGCGCCATCCTGCAGGATCGTCGGCCAGATGCCGTGGCTCGCCTGGTGATCGGCCGGGCCGAGCGTCAGCGTTTGCCCAAGGCCGGGATCGAATTCACCCAATCCCTCCAGCGCCGCGACGAGGCATTCGCGGGTGGGTTCGCCCGGCATTTTTTCCAAGGCGAGCAGCAACACGCGCGCGGCGAGGTAGCCTTCGAGCGAGCCGAAGCCGGGCTGCGCCTCCGCGTCCGACGTTTTCAGGTCGGCGAGATATTCGCGGACGATCGCCACTTCCGCGTCGAGCGGATGCGGCACGACCTGGGTGACGATGACGCGCGCGGGCAGGCGGCCGAGTTCACTCGCAAGCGATTGGCTGCCGACGAAAGAAACATTGAGGAAGGTCGCCCGGAGGCCGGACTCGGTTGCGACTTTGATGAATTTCGCGCACGGCGCGTAGGTGCCGACCATGACGACTGCGCGCGGTTCGTGGTCCGCGTAGAGCAGGTCGGCGATGGCATTCTCGACGCCGAGCGTGCCGCGCTCGTAGCGCACGTGGAGCACGGCGTTCCCGTCCTTCAATCCGTGCCGCTTCAGCGCCGCGATGCCGCCGGCGAATCCCGCGTCGCCGTAGCCGTCGCGCTGGGTGAAGAAGGCGATGTCCTCGATTTTCAGCCCCGCGCCGTCGATCAGCGCGTCGATCATTGCGCCGGTTTCCTCGGCGTAGCTCGCGCGGAAATTGATCACGTAGCGGTCGGGCGGAGTCTTGCGCAGCACGCCCGCGCCGGTAAAGGCGGCGTAGAAAAGCGTCTTGTCCTCGCTGGTGATCGGGAGGGCCGCGATGGCCGTGGGCGTGCCGACATTGCCGATGACGGCGAGGACGTTTTCCTTTTCGAGCAACTGCCGCATGTTCGGCGCGGTGCGCGCGGGCTCGTAGCCATCGTCCAGCGCGATGAGACGGAGGCGGCGTCCGTCGATGCCCCCGGCGCGGTTGGCGCGGTCGAGCCCCGCGAGCACGCCCTGGCGCATGTCCGTGCCGAGATTGGCGGCGGCGCCGCTCAAGGCCGTGGACATGCCGAGCCGGATTTCCGTTTCGGCGGCGGCGCAGACTTCCGCGGCGAGGCCGATGAAAAGGAGGAGAGGCAGGATCGTTTTCATGCGTTTTGAAGACTGGCCGGGCTGGCCTCCACACGGGAAAGGGGCAGCTCGACGGTAAAAGTCGCGCCGCAGCCGAGGCCATCGCTGTGGACGGAGAGGCGTCCGCCCATCTCCGTCGCCGCGTTGGCACTGCTGTGCAGGCCGAAGCCGTGCCCCTCCTTCTTCGTCGTAAAACCGTGGCTGAAAATGCGTGTGAGATTTTCCCGGTCGATGCCGATGCCCATGTCGCTGACCGAGACTTTGAAGGACACGCCGTTGCGCTCCGTCCGCACCGTGAGCTGCTTGCCGGCCGCGCCGGGCTCGTCCATCGCGTACTTCGCGTTGCGGATGAGATTCACGAGGATCTGGAGCAGCTTGTGCCGGTCGATCGGCACGGCAGGCAGCGCGGGATCGAACTCGCGCACGACCAGCGCGCCGTGGCGGTCGAGCGCCGCGGCGTTCATGCGCAGCGCGTCCTCGATCACGTCGGCCACCGCGAGGGTTTCCGTCATGCCACCCGCGCCGGCGTAGCTCTGCTGCATGGCGACGATTTCGTTGATGTGCTCGACGTCGCCCTTGAGCGAACCCAGTTCGTCGAGCAACGCGGCCTGTTCCGCGATGAAGTGCTCCGCGAGTTCACCGAGGAACGCGGGCAGTTTTGCACCCTGCGGATTGGCGAAGAAGGCCGCAGGATCGCCCGCGTGCTCCTGCACGAGCGCCGCGACTTTTCCAAGGCTGGCTACTTTCAACTGCCGCACTTTTTTCGCCGCGACTTCCATCGAGACATTCACGCTGTTGAGCACGTTGCCCACGTTGTGCAGCACGCCCGTCGCGATCTCCGCCATCCCCGCCTGCCGCGAAGCATCAAGCAGTTGCCGGTGGGTGCTTTTCAATTCGGCTTCCGCCCGCCTGCGTTCAGTGATGTCCCGGAAACTCCACACGCAGCCGACGAATTTTTCGCCGATCCGCTGCGGTCTCGCAAACCGTTCAAACACGCGGCCATCGTTTAACTCCAGCACGTCGAAACTGTCTTTGAGATTGCGGTAAAGCTCCTGAACTTTCGCGTGAAATTGTTCCGGTTCTTTCAACTGACCCATCGCAATCTCCAGCAGCGCCGCTTCATTGGCGGTCTGCCGCAACTCCGGCGGAATCTTCCAGATGGTGAGGAAATTCTCATTGAAGCTCGTGACCCTGCCTTTGCCGTCGGTCGCGAGAATGCCATCGGCGGTGGCTTCCAGAGTGGCGCCAACCAGGGAAAGCGAACGGGCAAGTTCCTGCGTTCTTTCATCGAGTCGTGTCAGGCTTGCCGACAACTGCGCGCGACTGCGGCGGGCGGCCAGCAGGACGAACACGACCGCGCCAAAGGCGACCAGAATGTTCGCGCTCCCGAACATCACGGCGTTCTTCTTGATCCAGCCAAAGCTGCCGAACGTCGCGCTCGCCTGCCTCCCGGAAAACTGATACCCATAACTGACCAAGTCCGCCGCGGCGGCAGACACCCGTTCGGTTAGGGGAGGAATGTCCTGATCCATCGCTTTCATGGCCGCCGGAAAATCGGCGTCCACCAAGTCCCGCACCTTGCGAAACCCCGTGTTCAAAACATCGAAAGAGTTCGCGAGCCTTGAGACGAGCCTGCGGCCTTCACCATCGGGCAGCAGCACCTCCAGTCTGTTTAGCTCCGCGCGCATTCTCTCGCCGACGACCGTCACCCCGTTCGCCGTCGCCGCCCTCGATTCCTCGGACGCAAAAAGATACTCGTAGGAGTGAAGCCGGTAGATGGCGAGATCCTCCTGTAACGAGGCCAGGGTGCTCAGTGTGGGCAGCCCCTCGTGTTCCAGCGAGGCGGCGGTCTTCATCCCGGCATCGCACACTCGCCAGAGGATGAACGTCTGCACCGTCGCGAAGACGAGGATCAGAAAGACGACCAGCCAAATATTGCGGAATGCCGCTGAAACCGACTGGACGCTATTTTGATGAGACAAGGCGCTGCTCACTTCGGGCGAGGCCGGCAATCCCGCGACGCCCCTGGGACCGCTGGTTCGGTCATCAGTTGAAGTGTGCTGCGTTGGTTTCATGATGAGAGATGGCCGGCGATTCCCAATTCGTGAATTTACTTAATCTCCAGCTTCTTGACGCCCTTCAGGGGTGTCTCCGCCGGGACGAGAGCAACCGCTCCTCTGGTGGAGGCGACCAAGGCGACGAGCGCAGCAGCATCGTCGATCTTCTTGGGTTGTTGACCACGGCCTGAGAAGACGAGACGCTGCCAGAAGGTCTTGAACTGACTGGAGTCCATGCCGCTTACTTCCTTCACGGCTGCGTCGGTCTGGGCTCCGAGTAACACGATCACTATATTCTGGCCGCCATCCCAGTAAGTCGTCTTGCCAGTATAGACATCCTTCAAGGCTGGCCCGCTCAGGTGGTCACGCGGCACGCCTTCATTGGCGATGAGGACCACGCCCGAAGGCGGACTTGCGTAAAGCACGCCAGTCAGGAACACGACGCCAAGCAAAATAATTTTCCGAGAGACTGGGTTCATATTTCTGGATGGCAGGTTCATTAGAAACTGAAGGTGGCTTTTGCTGCGACCATCCACCAGCCGTCGTCCTGCTGGAGTGGATTGTTAGCATTGTCCTGCAACAGCCCGGTGCCACGCAGGTAGTGTCCTTCGACTTTGAATATCCACGCATCGCTGGCATCAAACCGAAGCGAGAGTGCGGTGTCCTTTTGATATTTCAGTGAGTTCTCCCGATCATGGGTATCGCGGTAGGACTCGGTATAGTAACCGCCCAACTCAAACCGCTTGTTAAAGCGATACGCCGCGCTGGCATACCAGCTTGAACTGTGCGTCTCGACGGTCCCGGCTCCTATAGGCTCACCGTCGGTGAGGTAAAATTCCGCCTGAAACGTCCACGCGTTCCAAAGATACTCCGCTGAGTAATGCTGAGACAAAGCGCTCGTCCGGTTGTCCGGGTGGATGGAGCCGCCCGGAGTCTGAATCGTAGTGGTGAAATTGAATACTGGAACGTAACCGCACGCGGCTCCAAAACGCAGTCCGTTGACCGGTGTATTCCACCACAACTGTCCTCCATAGACCTTCGCGGGACTAATCCCATCCAGATGAACAAACCCAGGGAGGCTGTCGCGAATCTGCAGGGCGACGCCGCCATTCTCGGACAGGTTGAGGGTTCCGGCGTAAAGTTCGTAGGAGAGGCTGCCGGCGCGCTTCAGGGGAATGGTGCCGAAGATCTCCGCGCCATCCAGCGAGACGGCGAAGTCCCGCCAGCGTGCGTCATAGACACCTTGCGGGAGCAGCACAAAAGTCCGCGCCAAATCCACGTCCTGAATGTCGTTGTAAATCCCTTCCGGGCGGCGGATGCGACCCGCGCGGATGCCCAAATGATCATTGAACGTGTATTCGGCGAGAGCGCAGTCCAGCAGCACATCATACTGGCCCGCCTCACCCACATCGTAGGTGAAGACCTGGGCGGTGACGCGGGTGCGGGGAAAGGGATGGAAAGATAGGTTCAATCCTGCTTCCGAGAACTTGAAGGAACCGTGGGTGCTATCACCCAGATAGTTATATTTGTTCGAAGCGATGAATCCCTGACTGGCAAAGCCGTGGAGATCGATCACCAGCACGCTGGTGCCGAAGGGTTTGAATTCCACGGCTTGCAAATGGCCGATGGTTAGGGAGGCCAGTGTGGCCAACAGAACCGAAGCCAGCCGATTGATGGGGTTATTCTGCATTGTTTTTTTGGGTTTGCGGTTCCGCGTTGTGAGCGTTGAGGTGGAGGGGGAGTTCGACAGTGAAGGTCGCGCCGAGTCCGCGGCCCGCGCTCTCGACGCGCAGCGCGCCGCCCATCTCCTTTGCCGCGAGCGCGCCGCTGTGCAGGCCGAAGCCGTGGCCGGTTTTTTTGGTCGTAAAGCCGTGGTTGAAAATGCGGGCGAGGTTTTCCGGCGGAATGCCCAGGCCGTTGTCCGCCACAGAGATTTTCACGCTGCCGTTTCCATTCGCCACGCGCACCGTGAGGCGCTTTTCCGGCGCGGCCGCCTCCTCGCAGGATTGCATGCCGTTGCGGATCAGGTTCACGAGGATTTGCAGCAGCTTGTGTTTGTCCACGCTCACGTCCGGCACCGCCGTAAACTCGCGCGTCACCGTCACCGCGTGCTTCGCCAGGGACTCGGCGTTCATGCGCAGCCCGTCCTCGATCAATTCCGCCACCTTGATCGTCTCGACGAGACCGCCGCAGGAAGCGTAGCTCTGCTGCATGGTCACGATTTCGTTGATGTGATCGATGTTGGCGCGGAGCGAGGCCAGCTCGCCGAGCACTGCGGCCTGTTGGGCGGCGAAGTGCTCCGAAAGCCGGGAGAGGAACCCGGGGAACAAGGCACCCTGGGCATTCGCAAAAAAAGCCGACAGGTCGCCGCTCTGTTCCCGCAGGAGCACGGCAGCCTTGCCGAGGCTCGCGCATTTCAACTGCCGAATTTTGGAGGTCGCGAGTTCGACCGACACGTTCGCGCTGTTCAAAACATTGCCCACATTGTGCAGCACGCTCGTGGCGACTTCCGCCATGCCGGCCTGGCGCGAGACATCGAGCAGCCGCCGGTTCGCCACCGCGAGCTGCTCCTCGGCCTGCCGCCGGTCGGTGAGATCGACGAGCATATTGATCGCGCCGATGACCGTGCCCGCCGCGTCGCGCAGCAGGTCCGGGTAGGGCAGCACATGCGCCCGCGTGCCATCGGGCCGCTCGATCACGATCTCGCGTCCGCGGACGGGCTGGCCAGTGCGCATCGCCACCGCCATCGGGCAATCCTCCAGCGCGACCGGCAGGCCGCTCGGATCGAAGATGCGCCAGGAGCCGCACCACAGATCCTTGCCGAGTGCCGGTTCGCGGCCCCACAGCCCGGCGGCGGCTTGGTTAAAAAGGGTGACGCGCCCCTCCACGTCGCAAGTGTAGAGCGCGGCGGGTAGGGATTCGATGAGGCCGAGGTAACGCTGCTCGCTTTCGCTCAGCCGTGCCGAGCGCGCCTGGCACAGCCACCATCCCTGCGCGCCGAACGCCGCGACGCACAAGGCGGCGAAGACGAAGAATTCGGCGTGGTTGGAAAGTGACGTGACCATAGAAGCGGCAAAATTGATTGAGCGCAGCGGGTGCCACGGATGGCGGGTGAAAACCCGCATTTTCGCTGGGGAAAAACCCCCGGATGGCGGCACGTTGCCTTGGCATGAATGCTCGGCGGCGGCAGGTGCATGGGTTTCGCTAGGGTTGGACGAATTGATTCCGCACGGCGTAGCGCACGAGTTCGCTGAAGGCGGTCATCTGCAGCTTCTGCATGATCCTGGCGCGCTGGGTTTCCACCGTCTTCACACTCGTCCCGAGCAGGGCGGCGGTTTCCTTGTTGCTCCGGCCTTCCGCGAGGTGCCGCACGATCTCGCGCTCGCGATCCGTGAGGCCGCCGGGCGCGGTGTGCTCCGGCTGGACGCCGCCGTGCAGGTAGCTTTCAAAGACGATTTGCGAAGTGCGCGAGCCGAGCCAGGGCTGATGATCGAGCAGCGCCTTGATCGCCGGGATGAGCTGCGCACCGGCCTCGGTCTTGAGCACGCAGGCCCGCGCGCCCGCCGCGAACACCCGATGCACCAGCTCCTCGCTTTCCGTGCCGGTAAAGACGAGCACTTCGGTCTCGGGCGAAAGGCGCTTGATCTGCCGCGTCGCTTCCACACCATCGAGCAGCGGCATCCCGACATCGAGCACCACCACGTCCGGCTTGAGCTGGCCGGCCAAGGCCACGGCCTGTCGGCCGTCGCACGCTTCGCCGCAAATCTCCAGATCCCACTCGCCCTCGAAGACGGAGCGCAATCCGCGGCGGATCAGTTCGTGATCGTCGGCAATGAGGATGCGAAATTTCTTCATGGCCGGGCGTCGGAGTCGCTCCGGCTGGATTGCAGGGCTCCCGCCACGGCGCGCAGCACGGTTTCGGCACCGTAGGGTTTGTTCAGCACGGTGTGGACGCGCAGGGCGCGCAGGTCCGCTATCCGCGCCTTTTCGCTCTGCCCCGTCGAGGCGATCACCGTCAGAGCCGGTGCCATCTTTTGCAAAGCCTGGATCAAGGCGACGCCATCCATGAACGGCATGGAGATGTCGGTGAGGACGACTCCGATGTGCGGGGCATTCTGCGCAAAGACCGCGAGCGCCTCCGCGCCGTCGCAGGCCAGCAGCGTGCGGTAGCCATGCGCTTCCAGCACCGCCTTCACCGCGGCGCGAATCGGCTGCTCGTCATCCACCACCAGCACGCATTCGCCGTGGCCGGCGGGAGTTTTTTCCAGCGGCGCGCTCTCAGCGGCGGCGTCCTGTCCGGGCGCGGCGGGCAGGTGAATTTTGAAGACGGTGCCTTGGCCGGGTTCGCTCTCCACCTGGATGAATCCGCCATGGTTGCGCACGATGCCGAGCGTGGTCGAAAGGCCGAGCCCCGTCCCTTGGCCGAGGCCTTTGGTCGTGAAAAATGGATCGAAAATCTGGTCGAGGATTCGGCGCGGGATGCCGCCGCCGTTGTCCGTCACCGTGATGACGACATGGGAGCCCGGTGTCGCTGCGGGGGCCATGCTGCAATAGTTCGCGTCGATTTCGAGGTTCGACACGCGCATTTGCAGCCGTCCGCCCGCGGGCATGGCGTCACGCGCATTGACGCAAAGATTCAGCAGCACCTGGTGCAGTTGCGTCGGGTCGCCGACCACCGGCCAGAGACCGGGCTCCACTGTCGTCTCGATGACGATGTCCTTCGGAAAGGTCTCGCCTATGATGCTCACGAGTTCCATGACGAGCAGGCCCACCTGAAGGAGACGCCTTTCGCCCCCCAGCCCCCGGCCAAAGGAGAGCACCTGCTTCACGATCTGCGCGCCCCGTTCCGCAGCGGCTTCGATGTTCGAGATGATGCGATCGCGCTGTTCCGCGGAGAGATCGCGGCGCAGCAGCGGCGCGGCCATCAGGATCGGCGAGAGGATGTTGTTCAAGTCGTGCGCGACGCCGGCGGCCAGCGTGCCGATGCTCTCGATGCGCTGCACCCGCAGGAACTGCGACTCGATTTTTCTCTGCTCGGTCAGGTCGGTGTTGATGATGAGCACGGAGCGCGGCTGCCCGTCCTCATCCCGCGTGAGGGTCGCGCGGCCGTGCACGATGATGGCGGTGCCGTCCTTGGCGAGCTGGCGGAGTTCGCCGCTCCACGCGCCGTGCTGCAAGAGTTCCCGGTTGATCGTGTCCACCTGCCCACCATCGCCGCCGAGGAGCAGATCGCACAGGCGTTTGTTCACCGCCTCCTCCTCCGTCCATCCATAAAGCCGCTCGGCGCCCTTGTTCCAAAACCGAATCCGCCGCGTGCTGAAATCGCGCACGATGATGGCGTCGTGCGCCAGATCGAGCAATTGCCCGCGCTCGCGGAGCTGCTCGGCGTCGTCGCACGCACCGTTTGACGGCACCACTTGCGGAGTGGCAAAGGCGGACCCGTCCGCGCCGTTCCGCACGCCGGGCGGACAAACCCGGAGGATCGCGGGAGAAAGTTCGCTGAACGCGCGCGCCTTCGCGACAAAAGCATGGGCACCGGCGGCGAGGCATCGCTCCGCGGTCGATTCGTCCCCGTCGAAACTCATCATCACCACCGCGATGTCCGGGAAACGCGCGCGGATGATCCCGACGGCTGCGAGGCCGTCCATCCGCGGCATTTGCACATCGAGCAGGACGAGCGCCGGGCGCACGCGCTCGATCTGCGCGATCCCTTCGCACCCATCACCCGCGATGCCGACCACGCGGATGTCCGGCAGATTTTCGAGGAAGCCGGACAGCGTCTTGATCCATTTCCCCGAGTCATCGACGATGAGCGTGTGGATCGGGTTCGGATCGGGGTCCGGGCAGGCGAGGAACGGCTGGGGGCTGGGATTTCTCATACCAGAAATCTAAGCGCGTGCCATGCACCGGGAATTTCAGGGGTTTCCTATTCGCGCGGGGCGACGCCGCCTAGGGTGTTTCGCCTATACCGCCGTCGTCGGAAAACCCCGCCCGCCCGCGAAGCCTGCATTCATCAGCCCCGCCGGGCCGCGCCGCCTACGGCTCGATGAGCCCCTCGCGGATCGCGTAGCGCACCAGCTCGGCCACCGAATGCAGGTTCAGCTTGCGCATGATGTTCGCGCGGTGCGCGTCGATCGTCTTCACGCTCACGCCGAGTTTTACGGCGATTTCCTTGTTCGTCCGCGCCTCGGCGAGGAGCTGCGCGATCTCGCGTTCGCGCGGGCTGAGGCGGCTGCCCGCCTCGGCGGCCACGCGGTCGGGATCGAGGAAGCCGCCGAGCACCATCTCGGAGACCTTGCCGGTGAAGAACGGCCTGCCCACCGCAAGCGCCTCGACGGCGGAAACGAGCAGCCGCGCCGTGTCCGTCTTCAGCACGAATCCCCGCGCGCCCGCGGCGAGCACTTCGCGCACGAGCCCCTCGGATTCCTGCATCGTGAGGATGAGCACGCCGGTCTTCGGGCAGGCCCTGCAAATCTGCCGCGTTGCCTCGATCCCGTTCAGCTCGGGCATGCTGATGTCGAGCACCGCCACGTCCGGCTGGAGCGTGCGCGCCAGCTCCACGGCCTGCCGGC
>JAYWEB010000305.1:0-9066 GCA_043779575.1 Chthoniobacter sp.
ATAATCGAGCGACCGGGAAACTTCACCTCCACGCCTTCGAGCACTTGCAGTTTGAGGGCGTGGTTTGCGTCTGTTGCCGGGAGAGTTTCTTGCGCGAGCGAAGGAGGGGGGAGCACCAATGTGAGTGCGGTTGTAGCAATGGCGGCGAGCACCGGCCTCCAAAGGAGCGGGAGTCGCCGGGGATGGCGATCCGGGGCCGTGCGAATTTGCTGCCTTGCTTGTTCGTTCCGGAGGGCTGGGGCACTCACATCTCCCGCAGACTATCCGGCACTTGGACTGTGGCAAGGGGCAAACGCGAAAAACGAGGCATATACTGCCGCTCTCAAAACCCCGGTTCTGGCGCATCTAATCGAGGGTGGCAGCCCCGCTCAAACCGCATGTCCTCGTCAGACGCAACATTCTCCGCCTGCGGCTGCGTGCGAAACTCACCCAGGAGCGGCAGGCCGAGAAGATCGGAATTGATTTGCGCTCGTTGCTGCGGATCGAGGCTGGCTCGTGGAATATGACCTTTGATTATCTCGGACGCCTGCACGCCGCGCTCGGCTGCAAGTGGCGCGACTTTACCAAGGGGATGGATTGAGTCTCAGATTTTGACCCGCGCACCCCATCGGGGAGCGCGGGGCAGTGACGGAATGACGAAGAACGTGGCGCGGGCCGCGATTCGTCATTTGGATTTCTTTCGTCATTCCGTCATTCGTCATTCCTTCCCATCCGCGCCGCGCTCCGCTACCTCTCGGCGCGACATGGCCTTCCCCGCCTTCCCCGTCTCCTCCGCGCAGCTCCCGTGGCTGGTCTGCGGCGCGCTCGGCGGCTACCTGCTGCTCCTTTTTACCAACCCCGTCCGCACCAGTCTGCGCGACGGCCTCCGCTGCCTCCGCCGCTATCCCGCCCTGTGGGTCGCGCTCGGCGTGGTCGGGTTTTCCGGCGCGCTCTTTCAGCTCGGGTTGCGCGTCTATTTTTTCTGCGTGCTGCCTTTTGAGGAAAGACCCGCGTTCGTCTGGATGCGCGCGGCGTGGCGCGATTCCAAGCTCTGGCTGCACGGCTCCAGGGAATCGCTCTGGTATCTGCCGCCGCACGCCATCCACGACGCCGTGCGCGAAAGTCCGCTGCCCGCGCTGGAATCCACGGCGGGGCTTTTCAACTGCCTCTTCTCGACCTTTCCGCTCGCCGCCCTCGCCGCGCTGCTCCTGCTCGTGAACTGGCGCGGGCATCACCGCGTGGTGCTGCGCGCTTTGCGCAAACGCTTCGGCGGCTTCGGCTGGGCGCTCTATGCGGGCGTCCTCGTCTGCGCGCTCGCCGCGCTCGCCAAGCCGCTGCTCTACGCCGCCCCGCAGCTCATCGCGGCCAGTGGCGGCAGCCCGGCGGCGAAGGCGCTGTGGATTCAGTGGGCGCCCGTCGTCGAGTGGCTCGGCTTTCTCTTCGAATATCTCTGCGGCGTCTGCCTGCAGATTTACCTCATCCTGCTCGCGTTCGTCTGGGTGCGCGGGCTCACCTTCACGCACGCGCACTTGCTCGATTTCGCGATCCGCCGCTGCGCCTTCGTTTTGCAATGGGCGCTCGTCGTCATGCTCCTCAGCAGCACCTTCATAAACCTGCCGCTCATCCTCAAAAACTTCCCCGCTTGCCAGGCCTGGTTCCCCGACCACGCCGAGCTGATCGAGGGCCGGTTGCGGCTCGCGCGGGCCGTGCTCACCGGCGTCCTGCTGCTCTGCTCCACCGTCCAGATCACGCTCATCTTTCACAGCGAAGCGCTGCCCAAGGCGCTCCGCGATCACGCGCGTTTCGTCCTCCGGCACGTCTGGCCGTTCGGCTGGTTTCTCATCGTCGCCGCGCTGCACTTCTATCTATTTCAGGTCGCGCAGGGGCTGGTGCTGCGCGGCTTCGGCGAGGAAACGGCGGCCGGCATCGCGTGGAGTCTTGCCGTCCCGTGGCTGCGCGGCATCCTTGCGGCCTGGCTGCTCGCGGCGTGGGTCTGCCTTTTCAAACGCTGCGACACCGGCCATCCGGCGGCGGAAAATTGGATTCAATTCTGATGAGCGCGGACCCTCCTCCCGTCATCGGCATGCGCGCCGTGTCCTGCGCCAGCGGCTTCGGCCTGCCGGTCAGCGCGGACTTCGCGCCCGGTCGCTTTCATCTGCTCGCGGGCGAAAGCGGCGGGCTGCTCCGGGTGCTCGGGCTGCTCGATCTGCCGGAGTCCGGCGAGGTGCTCGTCGAGGGCCGCGCCACCGCCGCGCTCGCCGAGGAAGCGCGCGCGGAGCTGCGCGCCCAGCGGTTCGGGTTTGTCTTTGCCGCGCCCTTTCTGCTCACGTCCTTTTCCGTGATCGAAAACGTCGCCATGCCGCTCTTCAAAATCTCCCACGTCGAGCCCGACGAAGCCCGCCGCCGCACCGACCGCCTGCTCGCTTTCGCCGAAATGTCCGAGGCCGCCGCGTCCCCCATCGAAGACCTCACCCTCCGCGCCCAATACCATGTCGCCCTGGCGCGAGGCCTCGCCAACGGCCCCGCGGTCCTCTTCGTCGAAAACCTCGACGGCACGCTCGCCGGGGACGACCTGGCCGGGTTCGCCGCCCTGCTCCGCCGCGTGCCCGCCGAGCTGGGGACGGCCGTCATCGCCACGGCGTCGGCCGCTTTTCCCGTCGAAAAAAGCGACCGCGTGCTGGCCATCGCGCGCGGCGTCATCGTGCGCGACTCACTCCTCCAGCCGGAGCCCGAAGCGTGAGCGCCGCGCCGCCCGACGCCCGCGCCATCACCCGCGCCAGCAAGTCCAACCTCGCCCTCGCCTTCATAGCGCTCCCGCGTGCGCGGCGCGACGACATCACCGTTTTCTACGCCTGGTGCCGCGTCATCGACGACATCGCCGACGACCCCGGCCAGCCCGTCGCCCAGCGCCGCGCCGCGCTCGATCTGTGGAAGCAAGCGCTCTCCCGTGGGGTTGGCGGCGAGTCCCCGCTCGCCGCGCCCGTCCGCGCGCTCCGCGCCAAATACCGGCTCGGCACCGAGCACTTCCTCGAAATCATCGCCGGCGTGGAAATGGACCTCGACGCCGTGAGCTACGCCACCTGGGACGACCTCCGCCTTTACTGCTACCGCGTGGCCAGCGCCGTCGGCCTCGTGAGCATCGAGATTTTCGGCTACCGCGACCCCCGCTGCCAGACCTACGCCGTCGAGCTCGGCCTCGCGCTCCAGCTCACCAATATCCTCCGCGACGTCGGCCAGGACTTCGCCAATGGCGGCCGCATCTATCTGCCGCGTGAAGACCTCGCGCGCTTCGGCTACACCGCCGCCGACCTCGCCGCCGGCCACCGCAACGACGCCTTCCTCGCCCTCATGCGCCACGAGACCGAGCGCGCCCTCGCCTTTTACCGCAGCGCCGCCGCCGCCCTCCCGCCCGCCGACCGCCGCAGCATGGTCGCCGCCGAGATCATGCGCGCCGTCTATCGCCGGCTCCTCGACCGCATGGTGCGCGACGGCTTCCACGTCCTCACCCGCCGCTACTCCCTCAGCCGGCTGGAGAAAATCGCGCTCATCCTCACGACCACGCTGCGGTGCAGATTCGGCGGGTAGCGGAACTCCGCTCAGGATGACGGCAGGTTTTTTGCCGATCTTTCCGTGAACAACCACCGCTTGCCTCCCGTCGGATTCGCGCGATAAATCCCGCACCCTATGAAAAAGCTCATCCCCACCATTTCACTCCTGCTCCTCGCGGCGTTTGCTTTCAGCGGCTGCGAAACCTCCGGCCAAAACGCCCTCCTCGGCGCGGCGACCGGCGCGGTCGTGGGCGGCGCGCTGCACGGGCGCGGCGATCAGGCGCTGGCGGGCGCGGCCATTGGCGCGGCGGGCGGCTACCTCATCGGCAAAGCCGTGCAGCAAGACCGGCGGCGCGTTTACAGCGACGGCTACTACGCTGGGCGAGGGGACCAGGGCGACGGCTACCGCACGGAACGCGACGAGCGCGGCGAAGACCGCTCCTACCGCGAGGAATCCCGTTATCCAGCCGGGCGCTTCACCGGGCGCTCCGGTTACGTCACCAGCCCGTATCATCCTTACAACCGCATCGCCGTCGGCGGCATCCCGCGCGGGGCGAAGGTCGTGGACCCGTCCTGCGACCGGATTTTCATCAATCCGTAGTCTCCCGCTCGCCGACTGTCTCGGTCGGCTGGAGGCGTCCGATGCGGCGGATTTCCGGCCATTGCCACGCGGTGGCCAGCACCACGAGGATCGTGCCGACGCCGCCGCCCACGACGGAAAGCACCGGTCCGAAATACGCCGCCGTGAGACCGGATTCGAGCGCGCCGAGTTCGTTCGAGGTGCCGATGAAAATGTTGTTCACCGCCGACACGCGCCCGCGCATGGAGTCGGGCGTGAGCACCTGCACGAGGGTGTGGCGGACAACCACGCTGACGTTGTCAAACGCGCCGGTGCAAAAGAGCGCGACGAAAGAGATCCAGAAAGTCTGCGATAAACCGAAAACGATCGTCGCGAGACCGAAGCCGACGACCGCGTAGAGCAGCGCCTTGCCCGCCTGCCGCAGCGGCGGAAAGTGGGTGAGCGCCAGCGCCATGAGCACCGCCCCGATGGACGGCGCGGCTTTCAACCAGCCGAGCCCGACCGCCCCGACGTGCAGGATTTCTTCCGCAAACAACGGGAGCAGCGCCACCGCCCCGCCGAGCAGCACAGCGAAAAGATCGAGCGTGATCGTGGCGAGGATGACCTTGGACTGCCGGACGAAGTGCAGCCCGGAGAACAAGTCCTGGAGCGGATGCGCGTGGCGGGCGGCGATTTCCTGCGGCGCTTTGATCGGGAGGACGAAAGCGAGGCAGGCGAGCGCGCACGCGGCGTCGATGCCATAGGCCAGCGGCACGCCGTAGTGCGCGATGAGGATGCCGCCGAGGGCGGGGCCGGCGATGCAGGTGAGTTCGAAATTGCCGCTGTTCCACATGACCGCGTTGCTCAGCGCGGCGCGCGGCACGAGGTTCGGAAAGAGCGCGCCGCGCGCCGCCCAGCCGAAGGCGCGGGTCACGCCGTTGACGAAAAGCAGCGCATACATCAGCGGCAACGCCGGATCGAAAGAGACCCAACTTCCTTCCTTGAACAAAGCCGCGATCCAATAGAGTCCATGCACCGCCGAGGCGAGCACCGGGAGCTCCGGCACGGCGAGATGCTGGATCGCCAGCACCGTGAGCCCGACCGACGCCAGCATTGTCACGAGCTGGGCCGCGAGGATGATCGCCTTGCGGTTCCAGCGATCGGCCACCAGCCCGGCGGGGATGGAGAGCAGCACGATGGGCAGCGCGCCCATCAACCCGACCAGACCGAGCGCCGTGGCGGAGTGCGTGCGCTGGAAAATCTCGTAGCCGATGGCGACGCCGAGCACCTGCCGTCCGAAGGACGAAATGAGGTTGCCGATGGCATACCAGCGGTAGTCCGGCGAGCGCAGCGCCGCGTATGGATCGTGCGCGGGCGGAGGCGTGGCGGGCGGTTCGGCAGACATGGGCGCGGAGCGTCGGCGGTGGGTGGGCAAAGGGAAAGCGAAAGTGGGTCGGGGGTGCGGACGCTAGAAAAAACCAACCGTCATGCTGAACGGAGTTCCGGGAGACTTTGCGACAGGAACGGAGCGAAGCATCGCTGAAAATAATGGGTGGAGGCGGTCTGGTGGGATGCGCGTCCCAAGCTCCGCACCGCCTCCGCCCGCTTTACAGTTTGCGATTCTTCACTGCGTTTCGCCCCCGCCTTCGCCCGCGGCGAAACTCCGTTCAGAATGACAGCGTTTTTTCCAACCCACCCACCGCGCCCCCGCCCACACTCCGCCGACCGCGCCCTGCCCACGCCCCGCCCGCACTCCGCCGCCCGGGCCACTTTCCACTTTCCCTTTCCGGGCTCGCTCCGACATGCTCCGCCGGCCAAAAAAGTCATTATGAAATACCGCACCTACCTCATCTTCGGAGCGCCCGGCAGTGGCAAAGGCACGCAGGGAAAAATCCTCGGCGCGATCCCGCGCTTCTTTCACTGCGCGTGCGGCGATGTCTTTCGCCAGCTCGATACCCGCACCCCGGTCGGCCAGGCCTTCGTCGAATACTCCAGCCGCGGCGAACTCGTGCCGGACGAGATCACGGTGAAGCTCTGGATGGCCCGCATCAGCGACATGGTGGGCGCGCACATTTTCAAACCGGACATCGATTCGCTGGTGCTCGACGGTATCCCGCGCAGCGTTCACCAGGCGGAAATCATGCGCGACATGATCGAGGTGCAGCGGGTCTTTCACCTCTCCTGCCCGGACCGCGACGCGCTGGTGGCGCGGTTGAAAAAGCGCGCGGTGAAGGAAAATCGTTTCGACGATGCCAACGAGGAAACCATCCGCCGCCGCCTCGTGACCTATGACGAGGAGTCGAAGCCGGTGCTGGATTTCTACGGGCCGGGGCTGGTCAAGGACATCGACGCCACCCAGCCGCCGGTGCGCGTGCTGATGGATATTTTGCGGGCCGTGGATGACGGAGCCTGATTCCGCTTTCGCCCGGATGCGCGTCGTTTTCATGGGCACGGGCGAGATCGGCCGGCCCGCCTTTCGCTGGCTGCTCGCCGCGCCGGGGTGCGAAGTGGTGGCCGTGGTCACCCAGCCGGACAAGCCGGCCGGGCGGAAGCTGGAGCTGCGGGCGCCGGCGATCAAACAGCTCGCCGTGGAGCGCGGCGTGCCGGTCCTGCAGCCGGTGCGGATGCGCGCGCCGGAGGCCGTCGCGGAGATCGTGGCGCTGCGGGCGGATGTGATCGTGGTGATGGCTTACGGCCAGATTTTGCCAAGAGCGGTGCTCGATGCCGCGCGGCTGGCGTGCCTGAATTTGCACGCCTCGCTGCTCCCGCGCTGGCGCGGGGCGGCGCCCATCCAGGCGGCGATCGAGGCGGGCGACCCGGCGAGCGGGGTGACGGTGATGTACATGGCCGAGGGGCTGGATACCGGCGACCTGCTGCTGCTCCGCGCGACGCCCATCGGGCGGCGCGAAACCGGCGGCTCGCTCCACGACCGGCTCGGGGTGATCGCCGCGGAGGCGCTCGCGGAGGCGCTGCCGCTTCTCGCCGCGGGCCGCGCGCCACGTTGTCCGCAGGATGAGGCGCAGGCCAACTATGCGCCGAAGCTGGCGCGCGAAAACGGGGCGATTGACTGGGCCGCCACGCCGGCGGAAATCGACCGCCGCATCCGCGCGATGAACCCGTGGCCCGCGGCCCACACTTTTCTGCCGATGCCGGACGGGCCGCGCCAGCTCAAGGTCTTTTCCTGCATCCAGCAGCGCCGCGAAAGCGGGCCGGCCGGGGTCGTGCTCCGGGCGGATCGGCGCGGGATGCTCGTCGGCGCGGGCGCGGGCGCGGTGCTGCTGCGCGACGTGCAGATGGAGGGGAAAAAGCGGATGCCGGCCGGCGAGTTTCTGCGCGGACATCCGGTGGTCGCCGGCACTTTTCTCGGCGTCCGATGAGTCGGCTCCAGCGCTCCCTCGACGACCACGTGGCCCGGCTCCGCGCCTGCACGCTGTGCCCGAAGATGCACCGCCCGGCGGTCTCCGGCGGCGCCGTGGTCAGCCGCGTGCTTTCCGTGGGCCAGGCGCCGGGCACCAAGGAGCCGGTGCTCGGGCGGCCCTTCGCCTGGACGGCGGGGAAGACGCTCTTCGGCTGGTTTCAGCGCGCGTGCGGGATGAGCGAGGCGGAGTTTCGCGCCACGATCTACATGGCGGCGGTCTGCCGCTGCTTCCCCGGCAAAAACGCCGCCGGCGGCGACCGCGTGCCGGATGCCGGAGAGATCGCCAAATGCGCGCGCTGGCTCGACGCGGAAATCGCGCTCCTCCGGCCCGCGCTGGTCATCCCCATCGGCAAGCTCGCGATCCAGCAGTTCATCGTCTTCGACAAACTGACTGACGTGATCGGCAAGAAGCTGCCCGTGACCTTGGGCGGACATACTTTCGAAATCGTGCCGCTCCCGCACCCCAGCGGCGCGTCGCCCTGGCACCGGATGGAGCCGGGGAAAACCCTGCTGAATCAGGCGCTGCGGCTGATCGTGCGCCACGAGGCCTGGCCGCAGCCAGCCAAGTAGCCGGGGCGACATTTTCCCGATTCGCCATTTGCGCGCTGCGCGGGCGGCTGCTAGAACCTCCGCACTTTTCGCCCGGCCCAGAAAAAGGCTGAGGGCGAAAGGCGAAAGGCGAAAGCCTGAACCCATCGCCTTTCGCCTTTCGCCTTTCGCCTTTTTTTCCCAATGCCCAAAGACCTTTCCATCCAGAAAATCCTCCTCATCGGCTCCGGGCCCATCGTCATCGGACAAGGCTGTGAGTTCGACTACAGCGGCGTGCAGGCTTGCAAGGCGCTGAAGGAGGAGGGCTACACGGTCATCCTCGTGAACTCCAATCCGGCGACGATCATGACCGACCCGGAGTTTGCGCATCGCACTTACATCGAGCCGATCACGCCGGAGGTGGTGGAGAAGATCATCGAGCGCGAGAAGCCGGATGCGCTGCTGCCGACGCTCGGCGGGCAGACGGCGCTGAATTGCGCGATGAAGCTTTTCGAGAGCGGCGTGCTGGAGAAGCACGGGGTGAAAATGATCGGCGCGAATGCGGCGGCGATTCACAAGGGCGAGGACCGGCAGGCGTTCAAGGAGGCGATGATCAAGATCGGGCTCGATATGCCGCGCTCGGGCACGGCGCACACCATCGAGGAGGGGCGGATCGTTTTGCAGAAATTGGGAACGCTGCCGGTGATCATTCGCCCGGCGTTCACGCTCGGCGGCTCGGGCGGCGGGATTGCTTACAACCGCGAAGAATTTGAAACGATCGTCGCGCGCGGGCTCGATCTTTCGCCAGTGAGCGAGGTGCTGATCGAGGAGTCGCTGCTCGGCTGGAAGGAGTTCGAGATGGAGGTGATGCGCGACCGCGCGGACAATTGCGTGATCATTTGCTCGATCGAAAACGTGGACCCGATGGGCGTCCACACGGGCGATTCGATCACCGTGGCGCCGATCCAGACGCTGACCGATCGCGAGTTCCAGGTGATGCGCGATGCGTCGTTCGCGATCATCCGCGAGATCGG
>JAYWEB010000306.1:0-9066 GCA_043779575.1 Chthoniobacter sp.
GCACAAACGCTTGCGGGGCTCCGGGGCCACACGTATAAAGCGCGTCCCTCGAAAACGGGTAGGTACCGAAGTGGCCAAACGGGGTGGACTGTAAATCCACTGGCTTACGCCTTCACAGGTTCGAATCCTGTCCTGCCCATTCTTTCGCCGGCCCGATGAACACAGGGTTCGCGGGCCACCCGGAGGCCGGGCGCACTTTCCACTTTCCCTTTCCCCGCCGCGCCTTTCCTATGTGCGCTTTATGAAACCCAACGCACCCCTCGTGGCTGTCGTCATGGGCAGCAAATCCGACTGGGAGACGATGCGCTGCGCCGTGGAGATGCTGGAAAAATTCCACATCCCGCATGAAAAGCGGATCGTCTCGGCGCATCGCACGCCGGCGCTGCTCACGGAGTTTGCCACCGGCGCGGCGGCGCGCGGCGTGCAGGTCATCATCGCGGGCGCGGGCGGCGCGGCGCATCTGCCGGGGATGATCGCCGCGCAGACGGCGCTGCCGGTGCTCGGCGTGCCGGTGGAGTCGAAAACCCTGCGCGGCCTCGACTCGCTGCTTTCCATCGTGCAGATGCCCGGCGGGGTGCCGGTGGCGACGCTGGCCATCGGCCCGGCGGGGGCGAAAAACGCGGGGTTGCTGGCCGTGAGCATCCTCGCGCTGCGCAATGAAACGATCCGCTTCGCGCTGGAAGAATTCCGCGCGCAGCAGACCGCGGAGGTGCTGGCGCAGAAATTGGAATGAGCGAGCCGCGCGTTTTTTTGCCGGGCAGCACGATCGGCGTGATGGGCGGCGGGCAGCTCGGGCGGATGTTTGCCATCGCGGCGCGGCGCATGGGGTATCGCGTCCACACTTTCTCGCCCGACGAAGACACCCCGACCGGGCAGCTCGCGGATCGCGAAGTGGCGGCGCGCTACGACGACGCGGCGGCGGTGCGCGACTTCGCGCGCGGCGTGGATGTGCTGACGTTCGAGTTTGAAAACATCCCGGTGCAGACCGTGGAGTGGGCGGCGGAATGTTGCACGGTGCGGCCCGCGGCGAAGGTGCTGCACCTCTGCCAGCACCGGCTGCGGGAAAAGGAATTTCTCGATCAAGCGGGGCTGCCGCTGCCGGGTTTCATGGCGGTGGGCAGCGCGGGCGATCTTGCGGTGGCGGCGGTGGAGCTGGGGTTGCCGGCGGTGCTGAAGACGGCGGCGTTTGGCTACGACGGCAAGGGCCAGCGGAAGATCGCGCCGGGCGACAATCTCGTGGCGGCGTGGGCGCCGTTCGCCGGGACGGGCGCGGTGCTGGAGCAGTTTGTGCGGTTTGAAAAAGAGATCTCCGTGCTCGTCGCGCGCGGCGCGGATGGCGCGACGGCGACGTATCCGGTGTGCGAGAACGTGCATCGGAATCACATTCTGGATGTGACGATTGTGCCGGCGAATATTTCGCCGCAGGCGGCGGAAAAAGCGCGCGCGCTGGCGGTGCGGATCGCGGAGCAGCTCGATCTCGTCGGGTTGCTGGCGGTGGAAATGTTCCTCCTCGCGGACGGCGGGATTTTGATCAACGAACTCGCGCCGCGTCCGCACAACAGCGGGCACTATTCCTTCGATGCCAGCGTCACGAGCCAGTTCGAGCAGCAGCTCCGCGCGGTGTGCGGGCTGCCGCTGGGCAATACGGATTCGCTGCGCCCGGCGGCGATGGTGAATCTGCTCGGCGACCTGTGGGCGGGTGGGGAGCCGGACTGGGCGGCGGTGCTGGCGATGCCGGACGTGAAGCTGCATCTCTACGGCAAAGCGGAGCCGCGCGCCGGGCGGAAGATGGGGCATCTGGTGGCCTTTGGCGCGACGACGCAGGAAGCCGCGGCACGGGCGGTGCAGGCGCGGGAGGCGCTGGGAAAATGAGGGGCGGCGGATTTTTAACGCGAAATACGCGGAAGTGGCGAAAGTCCGCGAAAGAAGAAAAAGCGGGACTGCAGATAGCGCCTTTCTTTTCGCGCCTTTTCGCCGCTTCCGCGTGTTTCGCGTTCACACTTCGGGGGTGACTGCCTCATGGAAACCGTCGCTCTTCCCACGCACACGCCCGAGCTTTGCGACGCCGCGGTACTTCGCGCGGTGGCGGTGCTGGCCGCGGGCGAGCCGGTGGCGCTGCCGACGGAAACCGTTTACGGGCTCGCCGCCGATGCGCTGCGACCCGAGGCGGCGGTGAAAATTTTCGAGGCGAAGGAGCGTCCGTTTTTCGATCCGCTGATCGTGCATCTGCCGTCGCGCGGCTGGCTGGACGAGCTGGCGGACATCCCCGCCGAGAGCCGCGCGCTGGTCGCGCTGCTCACGGAGCGCTTCTGGCCGGGGCCGCTCACGCTGGTGCTGCCGCGGCGCGCGGTCGTGCCGGACATCGTGACCGCGGGGCTGGGCACCGTGGCGGTGCGGATGAGCGCGCATCCGGTTTTCCGCGCGGTGCTCGCGCGCTTCGGTCGGCCGCTCGCCGCGCCGAGCGCGAACCGCTTCGGGCGCATCAGCCCGACCACGGCGGCGCACGTCCGCGCGGAACTTGCCGGGCGCATCCCGCTGATCCTCGATGGCGGGCCGACGCTGCACGGCGTGGAGAGCACGGTCGTCGCGGTCGAGGGAAAGCGGCTGCGCATCCTGCGCGCGGGTCCGATCACGGCGGCGGAACTGGCCGCCACGAGCGGCGCGCTTTTTGCGCCCGAATCCACCGCGAGCGCGCGGCCGGAAGCGCCCGGCCAGCTCGCCAGCCACTACGCGCCAGGCACCCCGCTGCACCTCATCGACGACGCCGCGGAGCTGACGCCCGGCAGCGGCGTGCGCGCCGGGCTGCTCGGGTGGAAGCGCGCGGCCAACCACAGCTATGAACGGTTCGCGCAGGTGGAGTGGCTCAGCGAACGCCAGGATCTGCGCGAGGCGGCGGCGGGACTTTTCGCCAAAATGCGGCGGCTCGATGAGGCGGGGCTGGATGTGATCCTCGCGGAAAAACTCCCGGAGACCGGACTCGGGGTGGCGATCATGGACCGGCTGCGCAAGGCCGCGCACCCGAGGTAAATCGGAAGTTGAGTGTTGAGAGAAAGACCACCTTGCCGTTGTTACGCTGCTCCGCCGCCTTGCTTTGAACACTCAACACTCAACACCCAACTCTCAACCTTCCGATCCGGCGGCCGCCCCGCCGAACAAAATCAGCACGAAGGCCGCGGGGCTGGTGAGCTTGGCGGTGATGTCGAGTCGGCTGCTCGGGCTGGTGCGGGAGCAGGTTTTCGCGGCGCTCTTTGGCGCGAGCGCGGGGATGGATGCCTTCATCGCGGCGTTCCGCGCGCCGAATCTGCTGCGCGATCTTTTCGCCGAAGGCGCGCTCTCGACGGCGTTCGTGACGATTTTTTCCGAGAAAATCACCAAGGAGGGCGAGGCGAACGCGTGGCAACTGGCGAACAAAGTGGCGACGCTGACGGCGGTTTTCATGTCGGCGGTCACGCTGCTCGGCATCTGGCTCGCGCCGCAGCTCATGCACGTGCTGGCGGCGGGTTTCGGCGAGGGCACGGTGAAAATGGCGCAGGCGATTTTGCTGACGCGGATCATGTTTCCGTTCATCGCGCTGGTCTCGCTGGCGGCGCTGGCGATGGGGATGCTGAACGCGAAAAGTGTCTTCGGGATGCCGGCGATGGCGTCCACTTTTTTCAACATCGGCTCGATCGTCGGCGGCGTGGGACTGGCCTGGATGCTGGATCCGGCGTTTGGCACGGCGCACTACGGCACGGGCTCGCTGGTCGGCCTCGCGATCGGCACGCTGATCGGCGGGACGCTGCAGCTCGTGGTGCAGTTTCCCGCGCTGCGGCGCGTGGGTTTTCGTTTCCGCCCGGACTTCGCGTGGCGCGATCCCGGCGTGCAGCGCATCCTGTGGCTGATGGGCCCGGCGGTCATCGCGGCGAGCGCGGTGCAGGTGAATGTGATGGTCAATGGCAACTTCGCGTCGCACCTCGGCGACGGGCCGGTGAGCTGGCTGAACTACGCGTTCCGGCTGATGCAGTTGCCGATTGGGATTTTCGGCGTGGCCATCGGGACGGTCACGCTGCCGGTCATCGCGCGCAGCGCGGCGGCGGGGAATACGGCGGAGTTTCGCTCGATCCTCGCCAAGGGAATGAGGCTGGCTTTCGTGCTGACGATCCCGAGCACGATCGGGCTGGTGCTGCTGGCGCGGCCGATCATCGCGCTGATTTACGAGCGGCGGAAGTTCACGCCGCTGGATACGCAGCACGCCGCGGAGGCGCTCCAGTTCTACGCCATCGGGCTGTGCGCGTACGCGGGGATCAAGGTGCTCGCGCCCGCTTTCTACGCGCTGGGCAAACGCCATACGCCGATGCTGGTGAGCTTTCTTTCCATCGCGGTGAACTACGGGCTGAACCAGTATTTCACGTTCCATCTCGGGTGGGGCCACAAGGGGCTGGCGCTCTCGACGGGGCTGGTGGCGCTGACGAATTTCCTGCTGCTCTACGCGCTCATGCACCGCCAGGTGGAGCGCTTGGAAACGCGCCAGATGGCCGCGACGCTGGCGAAGCTGGCGGTCGCCGGCACGGCGCTGGCGGCAGTGTGCTGGGCCGCGCTGGTGTGGGTGCTGCCGCTGGCAGGACAGGCCGGCATGGCCGGAAAAGCGGGCGCGCTCTTCGCGACCATCGCGGTGGCCGGCGCGGCGTTTTTCGGCGTAGCGTTTTTCCTGCGGATCGAGGAGCTGGACGACGTGGCCGCGATGGTGCGGCGGAAGCTGGGGCGGTCGGCCAAGCGGGCGTAACCGGGGAAACCAACCGCGCGAAGGCGCGTTTTTTTTAGCGCCGCCGGCGCGCGAGCAGACCGAGGACGCCGGTGAGCAGCAGCCCCAGCGAGCCGGGCTCGGGCACCACCGCGCCACCATCGAAGGACTTGCCACCACCGGCCCCGAAGGAAGCCGCGCCGCTGGTGAAAGTGACGGTCGAGCCGGCCCCGATGGTCAGCGACGAGAGCTTCTGGCTCACGGTGCCGAACTTGAGCGTGGTGCCCGCGCCAGTCACGCTGACTGCGGAGGTGCCGCTGCCGACCGCGCCGTCCACCGTGGTGGTGCCGGCGGTGGCATTGAGCGCGGCGTAGCTTTGCGACCCGTCGAGATTCACGGTGCCCGCACCTGTTTTCGTCAGGCTGTGCGCGCCGCCGGTGATCCCGCCGCTGATCGTGAGCGTGGTGCCGGCGGTGGCGCTGACGTTCGCATTTTGCGCCAGGACGACGGGGGCCGTGATAGTGTGGCTGCCGAGGGTGACGCTGATTTCCGGGGTGGCCGCGCCGTCGGCGAGCGTGATGACGTCCGGCACGCCGCCGGTCACGGTGTAGCTGTTCGTGTTGTTGAAAACGATCTTGCCAACCGTCTTCGTGGTGTTCACCGCGACGGTCGCGGGGCCAGTGATGGCCGCGCCAAAGGTCGCCACCGCGCCGCTGCTGTTGGGGACGGCGGGATTCCAGTTCGACGCCAGCGAAGTGGACCACGAGCCGCTGCCGGGGAGGTTCCAAGACGCGCTGACGGGGCCGGTGCTGATGACGCTGATGACGCCGGTCGTCGTGAGCAGAGAGGTGTTCCAGCCGAGGCCCGCCGTGAGGCTGGGGAGATTGAGCGCGGCAAAAGTGCCGATGGTGCTGGCGGAATCGAACAGATCGAAAGTGTGGCCGAGCAGCGGGATGAAGCCGCCGAGGAGGCTGATGTCGAGGTTGCCGCCGAGGGTAAAGGCTCCGCTCACGGTGAGGCAGTCGTAAGCGGTCTTGCGGGTCAGCCCGCCGAGGTCGAGGGCGAGGTGCGACGCGGGCTGAAGGGTCACGTTGCCCGTGATGGTGATGGAGCCGGCCGCCGCTGGCAGGCCGGGGGCGATGGTGCCGCCGCTGGTGAGGTTGCCCACGAGCCGGCCATTGCCGCGGACTTTGCCAGTGCTGCCGATGCTCACGCCGCCGGGGGCGGTGATGGTGCCGCTGGATTGCAGGGCCAGCTCGGCGAGGCCGGCCCCGGTGCCGACGGTGAGGCTTTTTACGGTGGTCGGAAGCAGCGGGCCGGTGACGGTCAGGGCACCCGCCGGATTGATGACGACATCGTGGACCGAGGCCGGGAGGATGCCGACCGTCCAGTTGCTCCGCGCGGCCCAGTTGCCGCCCGCAGCGTTCCGGAAATGCAGCGTCGGTGTGAAAAGGAGGACGCTGGTATTGCCGTTGGCGAGGTTAGCGGCGTAGGCGATCTGGCCGTTGTTGTTCATCTGGCTGCTGCCCCCGCGATCCGCCCCGCCGACGAAGGTCAGCCCGCTGATCGTGCTGCCGGCCACCGACTGACCGGTGTAAGCGGCGGTGATGATTTCCTGACCGTCGCCCAGATAGATGCCACGGGCACCGGCGGCGTTTGTCCCGATGAAACCGACGATTCCAAAATCGTTAATGGCTAGTTTCGGCGTCGTGAAGTCCGAAAAGGTTCCGCCAATATTCGGGGCGGTTTGTCCGGTGGTGGCCACGGCTTGCACGACCCCGCCCGGCGCGGTGTAGATACCCTGTCCCCCGGAGGCTGAACCCCGGAACGCTACGAGACCGGTGTTGCTAAGCACCGTGCCCCCAAAGACGGTGAAGTTTTCGGTCAGGCCGGGTGCCGCTTGGAGGGTACTCGCCACCACGGACAACGTCCCGCCCGTACCCGCATAAATCGCGCTTGCTAAGTTGCTGCTGAAGCCAGTGAACGCCACCGTGCCTTGGTCATTCAGGGCTGGCCCGCCGAAACTGGAAAAACTTCCGCCGATTACCGGAGCCGCTTGGAGGGTGGCCACCACGGTGGCCGTGGTGCTGCCGAGTTTGGTATAGATCGCGTCGCCGCCGCTGCTGGTTCCAGTGAAAGCGGACATCCCGAGATTGTTTTCAACAACCGCCCCGTTGAACGCAGTAAAAAGCCCGCTAATCGGAGCCGTCGTTGTCGTCGAGGCGACGGTCGTCGCATTCATGGTCGTAGCCGTGCCACCGCCCGTGCCCGTATAGATCCCGGTCGGATCTATGGTGAGGTCATTGGAGTCGGAAACGCTCGCCTTGAAGACGACAGTTCCGCTGTCGCTCATCGCCGGGCTGCCGATGAATTCGGTGATTGCGCCGGTCAAACTCGGGCCGGTCTGGCCGGTGGCAGCGATCGTTGTCAGGGTTCTCGGTGCCCCACCCGTTCCGGTATAAATCCCCGTCTTTTTCAGGTTCGGCAGGTTGGGCGTCGTGATGGACACGCCATTCGTTCCGGCAAAGCCGACCAGTCCGCTCTCGTTGATCAGCGGGGCGGTGAAGGCCGTGAAGGAACCGCCGATCAGCCCGGCGGCGTCGCCCGAGATCGCCACCGATACGAGCCCCGAGGCGCTGGTTTTGTAAACGCCGTAGATGGTGCTCGACGCCGCTTTACCGATAAACCCCACCGTGCCGCTGCCGTTGAGAACTGGATCGGCAAACGAATTAAAAACATTCGCGCCGAGATCAATCATCGCCCCGCCCTTGATCGCGACCACCTGCGTGGCACCATCCTCCACCGCATGCGAGCGCGGGCTTGCCACGCAGAGGAGTGTGAGCGCCAAGCACGGCGCAAACTTCCTCGGAAAGGGGTGCGGACGGATATTTGAGAGCTTTCTCAAGTGGGGCAGGGATCGCGGGCGGCGCTAACTAATGCAGCTCCTGACCACGATCAAACTTTTTATCCCAAAAACCGAACTTTTTTGCGTCCTGGGCTCCACCCCAAAAAACCACGCCTCCGGCTACTTCGCCGTGCCCACGAGGAGCGCGCCTTTCGCGGGCTGCCAGGCGTAGCCGAAAGCGAACCCGAGCGGCGCGGGGTTGCTGCGCTGGTAGGCGGCGGCGAGGTCGGGTTGCTGGTGCTGTTTGAAGAGGTCGATCGGCCCCTCGTAGCTGCCCCAAAAACGCAGCCTCCAGCGGCGCGCATCAAAGGCGCGGAGCGGGATGCCGGAGTCGTCCTGGACGATCACGCTGCTATTGGTGAGGAGGAAATCGCGCGCGCTGGAAAAGCCGTCGCCGTGCATCAGGTAGCTCGCGGATTTCACGAGGCTCATGCCGGGGCCGAGCTTTTTGCAAAAGGCGAGAAAGGCCCCGTTTCGGCCGCCGTTGGAGAGATCGGTTTTGAAATAATGCAGCATCTGCCGCTGCCCGCCGGGGCCGGTGAATTCGATCTGCGCGTGGTCGCCGCCCGTGCTCACGCTGCGGATCGTGCTGCCCGTGCGCGCGAGAAACACGCAGAGCAGCGGCAGCGTCCCGGCGAGCTGCCCGCGCGTGAGATCGCCGCGCATGTCTTTCGTGATGAAGTAGTGCGTCGTGAGCATCGTCCCGAGCGCGCGGCGGAGATTGGCGAGTTCGGCCTCCAGCGCGGCGGGCGGCATCTGCGCCAGGTCGGGCACCGTCCCGACCGGCTCGGTGCCGCAGAGGATGTAGTTCGCCGAGTTCGGGAAAAAGGTCTGCGCGTAGAGAAAATCCGGGCCGCTGAAAAAGTAGAAGACCGGCGCGGTGCTGCGGTTCGCCGAGGCGAGATTCGCCGCCGCCCAAGCGCGCACATTCACGAGCTGGCGCTGATCCATGCGCGTCCACGCTTTCCCCAAATCCTCCGCATGCGCCGCCCACCCCGGCTGGGCGGCGAGCGTGGCCAGCCCGGCATCGCGCACCGGCAGCCCTGCGAGAAAACGCGCCGTTTCATCCGGCGACGCCGCCGCCCGCGCGGGGAGGTGGGCGGCCAAAGCGAGGGCGAGTAAGAGCGGCAGAACCTTGGAAATCTTCATGCGCGTCATTTCACGGAAACCGCGGGCCGCGGCGCAAGAAAGTAAATGCCCAGCCCGAGCGCCATCGTCGCCAAGCCCCCGAGCGATTCCCGCGGATTCGAGCGCCAGATGTGGACGAGCATCCACGCGCTGATCGCCAGGAAAACCAGCGGCGTCACCGGATAGCCCCACGTTTTATAAGGCCGCGCCAGCCCCGGCTGCGTGCGGCGGAGGACGATCACCCCGAGCACGGTGAGGAACGAACAGACCTGCAGGCTGAACAGCACATACGTCAGCACTTTTTCGAAGGTCG
>JAYWEB010000307.1:0-3660 GCA_043779575.1 Chthoniobacter sp.
CGCGCCGGTGCTTTTCAATCTCACGCCGGATGAGAAAGGCGTGGTGCGGCTGGATCGGAAGGCGCTGGGCGACCGGCAGCAGGTGCAGATTTACGCGGAGGATCTGACGAACGCCGTCTGGCGCTCGCTCGCGCTGCCGGAGGTGCCGGCGAAGTTTCAGGATCTGCGGCTCGCGCGGAGTCTCGATCCGGCGAAACCTTTCACGGAAAAGAAGGAGGCCACGGTGCTGGCCAAGGGGGAGACGCTCACGCTCGCGGACATCCTGACGAGCGACCTGGAGACCTACGATTCGCTCGCGGGAGTCCACGCGCTTTTCACCACGCTGAGCGGCGACGCGAAGCTGGCGAAGTTCGCGTGGGTGCTGCAATGGCCGAAGCTCAAGGACGAGGAGAAGCGCGCGAAGTATTCCGAGTTTGCCTGCCACGAGCTGAGCTTCTTCGTCGCGCGGAAAGACCCGGCGTTTTTCCAAAAGGTGGTGGTGCCGTATCTGCGGAACAAGAAGGACAAGACCTTCGTGGACGAATACCTGCTCGGCGCGGACCTCGGGCGCTGGCTGGACCCGTGGGCCTTTGCGCGCCTGAACATGGCCGAGCGCTGCCTGCTCGCGCAGCGCCTGCCGGGCGAAGCCGCCGCGACGGCGCGGCATCTGCGCGAACTCTGGGAGCTGCTCCCGCCCGATCCGCAGCGCGCGGATTTCCTCTTCGAGACGGCCCTGCGCGGGCGGGCGCTGCAAGCGGGCGATGGCGGCGCTTTCAAGGACGCGAAGGCGGGGGAAGAAAAACGGGAGATGGCGCACGCTGCCGATGCGCCTGCCGAAGCCGCGGGCGGACTGGCACCGGCCGCCCCTCCGGTGGCGGCGATGCCCATGCCCGCAAAACCAGGCGCGGCGCGCGGCCCGCAAGGTGAGATGCTGGAAAAGGGCAAGTCAGCGGACAAGCTCATGGCCCAGTCGGAGTTTCGCAGGAACGGCGGAGCGCAGGACGCGGCGAAGAAAGATTCGGGAGCGAAAGAGATGGAAGGGGCAGACCGGTACGGACGGGACCAGCGGCAGCTCGCGGAAGCTGTGGGTGCGATTGATGAATCCAATCTCCGGGGCGAGGATGCCGGTCGGCAGCGCGCCCTGGTGCGCGCGTTTTTCCGCGCGCTCGGGCCGACGAAGGAATGGGCGGAGAACAATTACTACCAGCTCCCGCTCGGTCAGCAGACGGCGGAGCTGATCCCGATCAGCGCCTTCTGGCGCGACTACGCGGCGTGGGATGGCAAGGTGCCGTTCGTCTCGGCGAACCTCGCGGAGGCGGGCCGGAATTTCTCCGAGATGCTGCTCGCGCTCGCCGTGCTCGACCTGCCGTTTGAGTCGCCGAAGCATCTGAGCAAGAGCGACGGCGGGCAGTTCACGCTCACCGCCGGCGGGCCGCTGATCGCGTTTCACAAGGAGATCAAGCCCGCGCTCGCGCCGAAGGAAAACGCCGAGCTGCTGGTCTCGCAGAACTTTTTCCGGCAGAGCGACCGCCACCGCCAGGAGGGCAACGAGCGGTTCGACAAATACGTGGCCGGGGAGTTTCTCGCCGGGGTCGTCTATGGCGCGAACATCGTGGTGACGAATCCCACGTCGTCGCCGCAGAAGCTCTCGCTGCTGCTGCAAATCCCGCAGGGCGCGCTGCCCGTGCTGGGCAGCAAGGCGACCGACAGCCGCCGCCTCCAGCTCGACGCCTACACGACGAAGACCTTCGAGTATTTCTTCTACTTCCCCGCGCCGGGCGCGCAGCCTTTCCCGCACTATCCGGTGCATGTGGCGCGCAACGGGCAGAGCGCGGGCGCGGCGAAACCGTTCACTTTCAATGTCGTGCGGCAGCTCACGCAGCTCGACAAGGCGTCGTGGGATTACGTCTCGCAATACGGGACCGAGGAGGACGTGTTCGCGTTTCTGGAGCAGAACAATCTGCTGAGGCTGAACCTCGAGCGCGTGGCGTGGCGGGCGCGGCAGAGCGCGGACTTTTTCCGCAAGGTGCTCGCGGTGCTGGCGAAGCGGCATGGCTACAGCGACGTGCTGTCGTCCTACGCGGTGGTCCACAACGACGCGGCGGCGCTGCGCGAGTGGCTGCGGCATCGCGATGATTTCCTCGGCCAGTGCGGGCCGTGGCTGGACACGAAGCTGGTGCGGATCGACCCGATCGAGCGCCGCGCCTACGAGCATCTGGAGTATTCGCCGCTGGTGAATCAGCGCACGCATCGCGTCGGCGCGGAGAACCGCATCCCGAATCCGGTGCTGCGCGGGCAGTATCAGGCGCTGCTCGGCATCCTCGCGCACAAGCCCGCGCTCGACGCGATGGACGAGATGAGCGTGACCTATTACCTGTTTTTGCAGGACCGCGTGCAGGAGGCGCTGGCGCGCTTTCACACGATCAAACCCGAGGCGCTACCGACGCGCCTGCAGCACGACTATTTCCGCTGCTACGCGGCGCTCTACGAGGAGCAGCCCGGCGAGGCGCGCGGGCTGGCGAACCAGTATGCGGATTATCCCGTGGATCGCTGGCGGAAGCTCTTCGCCGAGGTCGGCGCGCAGCTCGATGAAATCGAGGGCAAAGGCGCGGCGGCGGCGAAAGCTGATGGGCAGAAGGATCGCGAGGCGCAGCAGGGCGAGTTGGCGGCGACCGAGCCGTCGTTCGATTTCAAAGTGGAGAACCGGCAGATCGCGCTGACGTGGAAAAATCTCGGCGAGGTGACGGTCAATTACTACCTCATGGATCCCGAATTCCTGTTCAGCAGCAGCCCGTTTGTGACGCAGGATGCCGGGCGCTTCTCGATCATCAAGCCGACGAAGACCGCGGTGGAAAAACTGCCCGCTGGCAAGGACGCGCTCGACCTCGCGCTGCCCGCGGAGTTTGCGAAGGCCAACGTGCTCGTGGAAATCCTCGGCGCGGGCCAGCGCAAGGCGCAGGCGTATCACGCGAACACCTTCAAGCTGACGCTCGTGGAAAACTACGGCCGCCTCGAAGTGCGCGACCAGGCTGGGGACAAGCCCGTGGCCAAAGCCTACGTGAAAGTGTACGCCCGGCTGCGCGGCGGCACCGTGCGGTTCTTCAAGGACGGCTACACCGATCTGCGCGGGAAGTTTGACTACGCGAGCCTGAACAGCAGCGAGTCGAGGCAACCGCCGCCGATGCCGCTCGCCCGCGAAAGCTCCGGCTCCGGCGAAAACATGAGCTACCAAATGCTCAAGCCCGAGGAACTGGAGAGCGTGGAGAAGCTCTCGATCCTCATCCTCAGCGAAGCCCACGGCGCGGCGGTGCGCGAGGTGAAGCCGCCGACGCAGTGAGGGTTGGGCGGACGTGATCGGTGATGGGTGAATGGTGCTTGGGGGGCGGCGCGGGCCGCCCCTCCCGTCATCCTGAGCCGGAACGATGCAGTTGGAAATGGGTAGCGCACGCGCCCTCGCGTGCTGTGGCCGGCGCCCTCGCCGGCCATGCGAGGCGCGACGACACGAACCGAACCGCGCGGCCCACCGGCACGCCCCGGCGAGGGCGCCGGGGACGCAACCCGCGAGGGCGCGGGCGCTACCCGCGCCACCTCACGCATCGCTCCCACTGCATCGTTCCGGTTTATGAAAGACATCCACGCGGGCATTCCGCTCGTTTGCGCAGGCTTGCCCCTTTGAGTCGC
>JAYWEB010000308.1:0-3659 GCA_043779575.1 Chthoniobacter sp.
CGCGGCCAAAAGATGACGCTCAATGAGTTTGGCAGCATCCCGATCGGTGCGGTCACCGATGCCGCCGGGGAAGGGACGCGCGAGCCGTTTGCCATGACGGTCGAAAGCGGCACCGTGACCTTTGAGCGCACGGACGCCCGCCAGCTCCAGCTCGTCAAAAAATTCACGGTCCCGACAGCGACCGACTTGGAAAAGGATTACGTCGTCGCGCTGGACGTGACCTTTACCAACCGCGGCCCCCAACCGCTGACGCTCCCCGCTTACTTTGTTCACACCGGTTCGGCCTCGCCCGTGCATCAGAAAGATCAGGCGACCTACACGGGCTTCATGGAAGCCGGGGGGAAGTTCATCGATCCCGGCTCTTTCAATTCCAGTTGGTTCCGCCCCGAGCGCCCGGTTTTTACCGTCGCACGGGAAGGCCTCGCCTGGGCCGGGGTGGCCAACCAATACTTCACCACGCTCGTGGCCCCGCACTTTTCCACCCCGGAAGCCGCGGCTGTGAAAAAGGCGCGCGGCCAGGCGGCTTGGGCGAAGCGCTTTGTGATCGCGGACGGCACATGGAAAACCTCCGGTCACTCGTCGTCCGGCGGCACCACCCCGCTCTATGGCATCGACGGGGCGCTCGGCATGCCCGGCCTCACCCTTGAGCCCGGAAAATCCTTCACCCAAAGCTTTCGCATTTACGCCGGCCCGCGCCAATACGGACGGCTGCGCCTGATGCCCGATGCCCAGTCGGACATCATGAATTACGGGTGGTTCGGCCTGGTCAGCAAAACGCTGCTCAACTCCATGAACTGGCTCAAGGGCAAGCTCGGCAGCTACGCCCTCGCGATCATCGTCCTCACGCTCGGCATCAAATCGCTGCTCTGGCCGATGCAGAACAAGTCCACGCAGTCGATGAAGCGCATGCAGCTTCTCCAGCCGAAGATGACGGAGCTGAAGGAAAAGTACAAGGACGACCCCACGCGGATGAACACCGAGGTGATGAAGCTCTACAAGGACTACGGCGTGAATCCGCTCAGCGGGTGTCTGCCGATGCTCGTGCAGATCCCCATTTTCTTCGGCTTCTTCACCATGCTCGGCACGGCGGTCGAGCTGCGAAACAGCAAGTTCTTCTGGGTGCATGATCTCTCGCTCCCCGACGAAATTTTCCGGATTCCCGGTGTCGATTGGCCGGTCAACCTCCTCCCGCTCGTCATGGCGGCGACGATGCTCTGGCAGATGTCCCTTTCGCCCAAAAGCGGCGACCCGATGCAGCAGCGCATGATGATGTTTATGCCGCTGATCTTCATCGCGTTTTGCTACAACTACGCCTCCGCGTTGGCGCTTTACTGGACGGTGCAAAACCTGTTTTCTGTCGCGCAACTCTACGCGACGCGAAACCGGGCCGCCCCCGTGCTGCAAAAAGTGTCCGCGCTGGCGAAGAGAAAATAGCGCGCCCTTTTTCCCATGAGCCTGAACCCAAGAGACACCCTCGACACGATGCTCGGGCATCTCGGCTTCGTCTGCGAAATCAAAGAATTCCCGCGCGAGCACGGGCTGACGCTCATGGTTTACTCCGCGGAAAAAGAACGCCTCATCGGGCGCAACGGCGCGCTCCTCGACGACCTCCAGCTTCTCCTCAACCGCCTCCTCCAGGCCGAGGATAAAACCGCGCCGAAGGTCCAGGTGGACATCGAGCACTGGCGCGAAATGAAGGACGACGGCCTCGCGCATCGCATGCGGCAGATCGCCGACATCGTCCGCCAAACCGGGCGGCCGTATCAGCTCGAACCGATGAACGCCTACGAGCGGCGGATCGTCCACAACGCCTTCAAGGACGACCCGGAAATCCAGAGCTGGAGCCCCCCGGACGACGCCCGCCTCAAGCGCATCACCCTCCGCAAGCGCCCCCAGCCGCAGCACCAGCAACCCGAGGCTTAGGGACGTCTAAAAAATTCCGGCGAGTCTGTTTCTTCCGCTTCCTCTTCCGCTCAATCTTCCTCCTTTCAGGAGCGCACGCGGAGGAAGCGGAAGAGCTTTTTTAGACACCTTCTTAAACGCCGAGGCGCAGAGGTCGCGAAGGAAGATTCCAGGGCGCAAAAGCGCCCGCTCCATCCGGTGATCGCTCCCGCTGCCGCCTCTGCGTCCTCTGCGCCTCTGCGGTAAATCCCCCACCCAACTGCATAGCTACGGCTCAGGATGAAGGCTAAGGGGCAAACGCGCCCTACCAGCCCTCGACCAATTCCACGAGAGTGCGCACGCCGAAACCGGTCGCCCCGCGGGCCATGTCGGCGCGATCTTTGTCGCGGTTGGCCATGTAGGCGATGTCGAGGTGCGCCCACGGCGTGTCTTCGGCGAAGGTTCGCAAAAACGCCGCGGCCGTGCAGGCGCCGCCGAGGCGACCGCCGCTGTTTTTGATCAAAGCCACGTCGCTCTTGATCTGATCTTCAAACTCCGCAAACAGCGGCATCGGCCACAGCCGTTCGCCCGCCTTTTCCGCCGCCGCGAGCACGCGCTTGCCGAACGCCTCGTCGTTGTGCCAAACGCCCGCCGCGTAGTCGCCGAGCGCCACGCCGCACGCGCCGGTCAGCGTGGCGAGGTCGATGATCGCGGCGGCCTTTTGGTCGAGCCGCGCGTAGGCGATGGCGTCGGCCAGCACCACGCGGCCCTCGGCATCGGTGTTGATGATCTCGACGTGTTTGCCGTCGTAGGTCGTGATGATGTCGCCGGGCCGGTAAGCCCCGCCGCCCGGCATGTTCTCCGCGCTCGCGATGATCCCGACGACGTTGCGCGGCACCTTCAGCTCCGCGATGGCCGCCATCGCCCCGAGCACGGCCATGCCGCCGCATTTGTCGAAAATCATGTCCTCCATGTTGGCCGCGGGCTTGATGGAAATGCCGCCGGTGTCGAACGTGATCGCCTTGCCGACAAGCGCTATGGGCGCCTGATTCTTCGGCCCGCCGCGGTGCTCGATGACGATCATCCGCGGCCCGCGCTCGCTGCCCTGGCCGACCGCGATGAGCCCGCCGAACTTGCCGGCGCGCAGTTTCTTTTCGTCGAAAATGGTGACCTTCAAATTGAAGTCGCGGCCCATTTTCACGGCGCGTGCGGCGAGGGTCTCGGGGTAAAGCAGGTTGCCGGGCTGGTTGGCGACGTCGCGCGCGAGGTTCGCGGCTTCGGCGATGGTTTCGCCGCGGCGGCCCGCGGTTTTCGCCAGGCCGAGATCCTCGGCGAGCACGTGGATGGCCACGGTTTCCAGCGCGGGCGTCTGCTTCGTCTTGAAGCGCTCGAAGCGATAGTCCGCGAGGATCAGCCCCTCGACGACGGCCCCGGCAAACTTCGGCCAGTCTTCGAGTCGGACGACCGCGCGGGTGCGCCCGATTTTTTTCAGAAACATCGCCGCCGCGCCGGCCGCCGAGCGCAGCGTGTGGGCGTTGATTTTCGCCCGCTCGCCGAGCCCGACGCAGAGCGTGCCGTCGTGCCGCGCGTAAAGCAGCGCGTTCGCCTTGCCGGAAAATTCCTCCTCCGCAACGGGCGGCGCGAGCTTGGCGCGCTGGTCGCGGGTCACGAAGCGGACCACCGCCGCGGGCGTCGCAGCGGGAGCGGCTCCCGTGGCAAAGACGATCTTCATAATTGCACGACTTGCGCCGAGTTGATGTCGCCCTCGGCGAGCAGTT
>JAYWEB010000309.1:0-9040 GCA_043779575.1 Chthoniobacter sp.
GGCGACACCGCGAGCGCGGGCAACGGCACTTTCACCACGAATGCGGGCACGGTCAGCGGCAGCGGCGGCGGCATCACGCAGTTTTTTCTCAACGCGACGGCGGGCAACGGCAGCTTCACGACCAATGGGGCGGCGGTCAGCGGCGCGGGCGTGGGCGTGGGGCAGACGGTGTTCATCAATTCCTCGACGGCGGGCACGGCGACTTTCATCACGAATGCCGGGACGGTCATCGCCGCCAATGGCGGGATCACGCAGTTCAACAACAGCGCGACGGCGGGTGGCGGCACCTTCACGAATAACGGCGCTGCGGTCAGCGGCGCGGGCGTGGGCGCGACGATTTTCATCAACAGCGCGAACGCGGGCACGGCCACGCTCACAAACAACGGCGGAACGGCCGTGGGCACCTTCGGCGGGGCCACGGAATTTCACGCCACCTCGAGTGCGAACAGCGCGACGCTGATCGCGAATGCCGGCGTGGCCGGTGCCAATGGCGGGGAAATCTTTTTCACGGACAGCTCCACGGGCGGGACGGCGGTGGTGAAGGTTTTTGGCAACGGGCATCTCGACATCAGCGCGCACGCCGTGGGCGGCGTGACGGTCGCCTCGGTCGAGGGCACCGGGAATGTTTTCCTCGGCGCGCGCAACCTGACCGTGGGCGGGACGAATGCGACGACGACCTTGTCCGGCTTCATCGCGGACGCCGGGGGCAACACTGCGGGCACGGGCGGTTCGCTGACGAAGACGGGGACGGGCACGCTGACGCTGGGCGGGGCGAATACCTACACAGGCGCGACCACCGTGAGCGCGGGCAAGCTGCTGGTGAACGGTTCGCTCGCTGCGGCCAGTGCGGTGAGTGTGAGCGCGGGCGCGACGCTCGGCGGGAGCGGGACGGTGGGCGCGGTCACGTTGGCCGACAACGCCATCCTCGCGCCGGGCACGAGCCCCGGCACGCTGAACACGGGGAGCGTGACCTTTGGCAATCTCTCGCAGCTCAACTACGAACTCGGCACGCCGAATGTGGTCGGCGGCGGAGTGAACGATCTGACCTTTGTGAGTGGCAATCTCACGCTCGACGGCGTGCTCAATATCACGAATGTCGGCGGCTTCGGCGCGGGGACGTACCGGCTTTTCAATTACACCGGCGCGCTGACGAACAACGTGCTGACTTTCGGCACGGCACCGGCGGGTTTCACGGCGGCAAATTTCACGCTCCAGACTTCGGTGGCGAACCAGATCAATCTCATCGTGACGGGTGCCGCGGCGGCGCAGTACTGGAACGGCGCGAACACGGTAGCCACCGCAGGCGTGCTCGGCGGCACGGGGACGTGGAATAACTCGACGACCAACTGGACGAACGCGACCGGCTCGGGCAACACGAACTGGCAGCAGGGCACGGCCATTTTCAGCGCGGGCTCGGGGACGGTGACGGTCGGCGATTCCGTGAGCGCCACGGAAATCCAATACCTGGCCGGCGTGGGTGCCTACACGACGACCATCACGCCGGGCTTTGCGCTCCGGCTGAATGGCGCGGGGATCACGAACAGCTCGGGTCTCGTGCAGAATTTTGTGACGCAACAGGGAGTCGGTGGGGGCTTCATCGGCACCCTCGTTTTTCGCAACAGCGCCACGGCGGGGACGCTCGTCACGATCACGAATCGCGGCGCTTCCCTGGTGGGAGAGACCGGTGGGACCACGCAGTTTGCAGAAACCGCATCCGCTGGCGCGGCGACGATCATCAACCAGGCGGCGACGCTGGCGGGCGCAGGCGGCGGGACGACCGGCTTTTTCTTCAACAGCACCGCGGGCACGGCGACGATCACCAATGCCGGCGCGACATTTGCCGGTGCCATCAGCGGCGCGGGGAACACGAAATTTCACGACAACTCGTCGGCGGGCGGAGCGAGCATCACGAATTTTGCCGGCACGGCGGCGAATGTCGGCTCGGGTACCAGCACCTTTTCCGAAACCGCGACGGCGGGCACGTCCGTCATTTTGAACAAAGGCGCAACGGGGCAGACGGTCGGCGGCTTCGTGAGTTTCAAAAACTCCTCCACCGCGGGGAGCGCGCAGATCACGAATGAGCAGGCGTTTTCGACCTTTGCGCTAGGGATGGGGCAGACCACGGTGGCGGACACGGCCTCGCTGGGCACCGCCACGGTGACCAACAAAGGCTCGACCATCGTCGGCACGGAGGGCGCGCTGCTGTCCTTGTCGGGCAGCGCCACGGCGGGTGGCGCGACGATCAACAACCAAGGCTCGCAAATCGCGGGCGCCAATGGCAGCCAGACGCAGTTTAAGCAAAACTCCACGGCGGGTGGCGCGACGATCACGGTCAGCGCGGGAGGAGCGGCGAATGCGCCGGGCGCGACGCTGATTTTCCAAGATCAGGCGACGGGCGGAACGAGCCACATCACGAACGCGGGCGGCACCCCGGCCTCGCCGACGGGTGCGGCGCTGACGCAGTTTCAAAACACCGCGACCGCCGGAGCGGCCACGATTACGAACGGCGGCGCGACGGGAGCGAATGGCGTGGGCGGCGATCTGTCCTTCACCAACAACTCGAATGCCGGGACGGCGGTGCTCACCTCGAACGGCGGCGCGGCGGCGAATGGGGCCGGCGGCATTCTTTCCTTCAATGACACCGCCTCGGCGCAGGGCGCAACCATCGTCATCAATGGCGCGACGGACGCCGCCGCCACCGGCGCAAAGCTGCTCTTTTCCACGAGCACCACGGCGGGCAGCGCCACGATCACGAACAACGGTTCCGGGGTCGCGGGCTTCCTCCCGAATTCGCAGGGCCAGACGCAATTCCAAAACAACTCGACTGCGGGCACCGCGACGATCAACACCCGCGGGACTTCCGTGAGCGGGGCGGTGCGGGGCGGGGTGACTTCCTTCATCGACACCGCCACGGCGGGCAATGCCGCGCTGCATGTCTTTGGCCCCACGGTGGCGTCTGGAGGAGGGACTGGGTTTGTGTCCTTTTTGAACAACAGCACGGCGGGCGCGGCGACGATCACCGGCCACGCCGGGACGGTGAACAGCTCGGGTGGACAGGTCAGTTTTGACAACAGCGCAAGCGCGGGCACGGCGGTCATCACGATGGAAGGAGGAGCGGGCGCGGGTGGGCTGGGGGCAGCGCAACTGGGTTTCGTCGGCAACTCCACGGCGGCGAATGCGACGATCATGAACAAGGGCGCGACCGGTGCGGGTGGCGGCGGCGCGCAGTTCGTAATCGGCGGCACAGCGACGGCGGCGAATGCGATCATCACGAACGGCGGGGCGACGCTTGCGGGCACGAATGGCGGGTTCCTCAGCATTCAAGACGGCGCCACGGCGGGGAACGCGACGATCACGAACACGGGGAGCGGCGCGAGCGGATTTTTCGCGGGTGGCTCGCTGCTTTTCCAGGGCGGTTTCACCACGGGCAGCTCCACGGCGGGCAGTGCGACGATCATTAACCAAGGCGGCACCGCCAGCGGCGGCGGCGGCGGCCTCACGCGCTTTTCCACCGGCGGGACCGGCGGCACCAGCGCGGGCACGGCGAACATCACGACCTTCGGCGGCGCGGTGGCGGGCGCGCTGGGCGGGATCACGGAATTCGTCGGCAGCGGCACGGCGTCCGCCTCGACGCTGACGACAAATGGCGGCGCAGGCGGCGGTGGGTTGACGCGTTTCACGCAGACGGCCAGCGGCGGCACGGCGCGGGCGATCACGAATCTCGGCGGCAAGTTCGACATCAGCGGGCTGACGAATGGCGGCCTGAGCATCGGCTCCATCGAGGGCGCGGGGGATTATTTTCTCGGCGGAAAAAACCTCACGACCGGCGCGACGAATCTTTCCACGACGGTCGCGGGCGCGCTCCGCGACGGCGGCGAAACGGCGGGCATCGGCGGTTCGCTGACGAAGGTGGGCACGGGCACGCTGACGCTCAGCGGCACGAGCACCTACACCGGCACGACGCTCGTGAGCGCGGGAAAGCTGCTCGTCACCGGCGCGCTCGCCGGCACGGGCGCGGTGAGCGTGAGCAGCGGCGCGACGCTCGGCGGCACGGGCACGGTCGGCGCGGTGACGGTGGCGGGCGGCGGCATCTTCGCGCCCGGCACCAGCCCCGGCACGCTGACCACGGGGGCCGCAGCTTTCAGCAATCTCTCGCAGCTCAACTACGAACTCGGCACGCCGAATGTGGTCGGCGGCGGCGTCAATGATCTGACGATTGTGAATGGCAGTCTCACGCTCGATGGCGTGCTGAACGTGACGAATGTCGGCGGCTTCGGCCTCGGGACGTACCGGCTGTTCAACTACACCGGCGCGCTGACGGACAACGGCGTGACTTTGGGCACGCTGCCCGCGGGTTTCACAGCGGCGGATTTCACGCTCCAGACCTCGGTGGCGAATCAGATCAACCTCATCGTGGGCGCGGTGGTGGTGCTGCCGGGGCAGTACTGGGATGGCGCGAATACTTCCTCGAATAATGCGGTGGATGGCGGCACGGGAACTTGGAACAACACGACGACGAACTGGACCAGCCCGAACGGCGCCGCGAACACGAACTGGCAGGCGGGCGCGGCGAATTTCAGCGCGGGCGCGGGCACGGTGACGCTTGGGGCAAACATCGCCGCGACGGCGCTCAACTTTAACTCCGGCAGCGGTGCGTACACCGTGACCACCGGAATCAACACGCTGACGATCAGCGGCGCGGGCATCACCAACAGCTCGGGGATCACGCAGAATTTCGTGACGGGGGTGAATGGCGCGGGCGGCTTTGGCACCATCACTTTCACCAACGCCGCGACGGCGGGGAGCAATACGGCGTTTACCAACAGCGGCGGCACGATCAACGGCGCGCTCGGCGGCTTCACGCGATTCTTGGACACCTCGACCGCCGGCAGCGGCACGGTCACGAACAACGGCGGCACGGTCAGCGGAGCCAATGGCGGCATCCTGAGTTTCCAAAACTCCGCGACCGCGGGCACCGGCACCTTCACCACCAACGGCGGCACGGTCTTCGGCGCATTCGGCGGCACCGCGGAATTCCGCGATACCTCGACTGCGGGCAGCGGCATCTTCACGACCAACGGCAGCGGCTCGGGGATCAGCGTAGGAGCAGGCGGCAGAACGCAATTCTTCAACACCGCGACCGCCGCCAATGGCACCTTCACCAACAACGCCAGTGCGGTCTTCGGCGGGGAAAGCGGCTCCACGCAGTTTTTCAACACCTCCACCGCAGGCAGCGGCAGCTTCACGAACAATGGCGGCTTAACGCGCTTCTCCAACACTTCCACCGCGGGCAATGGCAGCTTCACGAACAATGGCGCGACGGTCAGCGGCGGGGGCAGCGGGCTCACGGAGTTCCTCGATTCCTCGACGGCGGGCACGGGCACCTTCACCACCAACGGCGGCACGGTCGGCGGAACCGCTCCCGGCGGTGTGGTGTTCGTCGGTTCCTCGACGGCGGGCGGCGGCACTTTCATCAACAACGGCAGCACGGTCAGCGGCGTGTTCGGGGGCGGGACGACTTTCAACGCCACGACGAATGCGGGCACGGCCACGATCACCAACAACGGCGGAACCGGCGGCGGCACCTTTGGCGGTGTGACGACATTTCGCGAAACAGCGGGTGCCAGCAGCGCGACGCTGATCGCGAATGCCGGCACCGGCGGCGGTGGTGGCGGGGTTATCCAATTTTTCGACGACGCCACGGGCGGCACGGCGACGGTGAAAGTCTTTGGCAACGGCAAGCTGGACATCAGCTTTCACAACGCGCCAAGCGTGACCGTGGGCTCCATCGAGGGCAGCGGGGAGGTGTATCTCGGGGCGCGGAATCTGACCGTGGGCAGCAACAATCTGAGCACGGTTTTTTCCGGCGTGATCGAGAGCGGCAATGCCAACGGCGGCCTCGGTTCGCTGACGAAAACCGGCACGGGCACGCTGACGCTGACCGGCGTGAATACCTACGCGGGCGACACCACGATCAATGGCGGCGTGCTGCAAATCGACGGCTCCATCGCCAGCTCAAATACCTTCGTCAACGCGGGCGGCACGCTCGGCGGCGGCGGCACCGTGGCGGGCAGCGTGCTGAATGGCGGCACGGTCAGCCCCGGCGCTTCGCCCGGCACGCTGCACATCGGCGGCAATTACGTGCAGAGTGCGGGCGGGCTGCTGAAGATCGAAATCGCGGGGCGCAATGCCGGGCAGTTCGATGTGCTCGCGGTCGGCGGCACGGCCAGTCTCGATGGCACTTTGAAGATCATCACGCTTGGCGGATTCACGCCGGTGCTGAGCGATCAGTTCACCATTCTGACGTCTGGCGGCAGCCGCACCGGGACGTTCTCGACCGTGGATCAGAGCCTCTCGACGGCGCTTTTCGCGGTGACCTATCTGCCGAATTCCGTGCGGCTCGATTTCGTGCAGACGCAGTTTGCGCCGTTCTTTGCGAAGCTCGCGAAAGTGCTTCCGAGCGGCGGCGGCTCGAAGGACAAAACCCCGGCGTTTTTCGGGCTGACCCCGAATCAGCAGGCGGTCGCGCGCGGGCTCGACGAGGCCTCGCGCGATAGCCGCGCGCGCAAGCTGGTGAGTTTCCTTTTGTCGGAGGACATCGGGAAACTGCCGCCCGATTTCGACCGCATCGCTCCGGAGGAACTGGCGTCCATTTTCAACCTCGCGACCTCGCTCGCCAATGTACAGACCGCGAATCTCCAGCGGCGCATGGACGACCTGCGTGCAGGCGCGAGCGGCTTCAGCGCGCAGGGGCTGGCGCTGAATGGCGGGGCGGGAAATTTCTCCGGCGGCTTCGGCGTGGCCGGCCCGGCGGGCAAAGGCGGCAAGATGATGGAGCCGGCGGCGGACAATCGCTGGGGCGTTTTCGTGACGGGCGTGGGCGAGTTCACGAAGCTCGGCGACACGAGTAACGCGCGCGGCTACGACCTGACCACGGGCGGCTTCACGATGGGCGTGGATTTCAAGGCGACGCCGCACTTCGCCTTCGGCATGAACGCGGGCTATGCGCGCACGGGTATTGATCTCAATCACGGCGGACACATCACCGTGGATGGCGGCAAGCTCGGGCTTTACGCCACGTATTTCACCGGCGGCTTCTACGCCGACGCCGCAGTGAGCGGCGGGCTGAACGGCTACACCACGCGCCGCGCCACCCTCCGCGGCACCGCGCGCGGGAGTGAGAACGGCGGCGAGCTGAACGCCCTTTTCGCGACGGGCTACGATTGGAAAAAAGGCGCGCTCACGCTCGGCCCGACGGCGAGTTTCCAGTACGGCTACACCAGCCTCGGCAGCTTCACGGAAAGCGGCTCGCTCGCGCCGCTGCGCTTCGGCGCGCAGCACGGCGAATCCATCCGCACCGCGCTCGGCGCGAAGGCCAGCTACGACTGGAAAATCGGCGGCCTGCTCATCCGCCCCGAGGTGCGTGCGGCGTGGCAGCACGAGGCCGGCGAAAGCGCCTACGCCATCACCTCCAGCTTCGCCAGCGGCGCGGGCGGCAACTTCACCACCCACGGCCCCTCCACCGGCCGCGACAGCCTCATCCTCGGCGGCGGCGTAGCCGTACAGTGGAGCGAGCGCCTTTCGACCTACGTGTACTACGACGACGAAATCGGCCGCACCAACCTCGACACGCACAGCATTTCGGGCGGCGTGCGCTGGGAGTTTTAGCGCGGTTGAAGTAAAGACGGAGCCGTCGTGCCAGAGAGCGGCGCTGCGGACGCCTGCGGGGCTCGAAACAACATCTCATTCGCGTTGACCGATTTTCCGCAACCTGCGACACACGCAGCTAGGCATGACTGGCACAGCCCGGCGGTTGCACCTCCTCTCCACCCTTCACTCGTTTCACTCGATCGTATGAAAAACACCACGCCCTCCCCGCTGCGCCGCGCCGGGTCTGGTTTGGTTAGTCCTGGTTCGCGGGGCGGCTGGCGCGACGGCTGCCACGCTACAGCATACAACGCGCGGTAGTGTAAAGCAGCAGGGGCGCAGGGAGGCCTCCTTTGGAGAGCCGGTGCCGGTGCGCGGAGTCGTGGTCTGGTTGGTCCGCCGCTGCTTTGCACTACCGCTGTTGTATGCTGAGCGAGCACGGCACTGGCCCGGCGGAATGATGGGCGGGCCAAAGCCGCGCGCAGCGGTTCGCGCAAGCAGCCGGCGTGACAGCCGCGCGGTTTGTGGAGCGAGCGGGGGCTGAGATCCGGGCGCGGCTCCCCGCAGGCAGCGTGACGCGCGAGGGAGCGGCGTTGGGCGAAGGCGAGGCCGCTCGCTCGCGCGGCGCGCTGCCTGCACGGCAGGCGGCTTGGCTAACACCTGCGCGGCGGGACGCCGCCAATTTTAACGGCAAGGCGGCTAGCTACGCGCGCAGTTACAAGACAGCTAACGAGCAGCAGCTTGCTTGGTCGCGTCGTATTCCAAGTTGCGCGAGCCGGGCTTAGGATTCAGATAAACCTCTAAGCCCGCCTTGGCGGGAGGTGGCTGATAGATTTGCATACAAATCTATCTTGATCCGTCCGTAACGGCCATCTCGCGTCTTGATGTAGAATACTTTCCGCAACCCTGCTCCCCACTCTGAAGCGTTGGCAGGGTGTTCAACCACAAACTCGCGTTCATACCCCTCCTGCGGAGCCCGATAGGTTCCCGTTCCGGCAAGCTCGACAAGTCCGCCGCCGATAATCTCGATCTTCGCAGACCATGAGAAGTGTGGGCCACCAATGACAATGTTGTATGGCTCTCGCTTGAGTGTGATTTGCAGATCACCATCAGTCGCCACCTTACCGGTCATCATCTCCAAGCGAACGGGGGTTCCGTCGCACGGGATGGTCAGATGCGCTTCATAATTCACCAGCGGTTCAGCGGCACCCAGTTGAACCATCGTGAAGATTTCCGGACTCTTGGCATCAGGTCGATAATCACGTTCACCATTTCCTGAATAGAGTGCGCCTCTACCTGCTTTCGCAGTGTATTTGTAGCCTTCCTTCGTGAGTGTGTCGATTCCCATTCCAGAACCTGTATGCCCAGCAATCACAAACAAGCCCATCGCATC
>JAYWEB010000310.1:0-3649 GCA_043779575.1 Chthoniobacter sp.
GACGACGCCGATGTCTTTCTCGCCGGCGGCTCGGAGGCCACGATCGTGCCGATGGGGATGAGCGGTTTCGCCGCGATGCGCGCCATGAGCACGCGCAACGACGCCCCGACCAAGGCCTCGCGTCCGTTTGACAAAGACCGCGACGGTTTCGTGATGAGCGAGGGCGCGGGCGTGATCGTGATCGAGGAACTGGAGCACGCCAAAAAGCGCGGCGCGCGCATCTATGCCGAACTCTGCGGCTACGGCCTGACCTCCGACGCCTACCACATGAGCTCGCCGAATCCCGAAGGCACCGGGGCCGCGCGCTGCATGAGCATGGCGCTGAAAAAGGCGGGGCTCACGCCGGACGACGTGGATTACATCAACATGCACGGCACCTCCACGCAGGTCGGCGACCTGTGCGAGACGAAAGCCGTCAAGGCGGTCTTTGGCGCGCGCGCGACGCACGGGCTGACCGTCAGCTCCACGAAATCCATGACCGGCCACCTGCTCGGCGCGGCGGGCGCGGTGGAGACCATCGCCTGCGCGCTGGCCATCCGCGACGGCGTGATCCCGCCGACCATCAACCTCGACGAGCCCAGCCCCGAGTGTGACCTCGACTACACCCCGCACACCGCGCGCGAGAAAAAGGTGAAGGTCGCGCTGAACAATTCCTTCGGCTTCGGCGGCCACAACGCCACGCTGGTCGTGCGGGAGTTTGCGGGGTAGCCGGCCGCGCCGAGGCTGCTCCGCGGCCGCGCGCAAAATCCGTATTCCCATCGCGCGGGGTTCGCGGCTAGAACGTGCGCCCTATGAAAATCGTCGTCGCTTATTCCGGGGGTCTCGACACCTCCGTGCTGCTCACCTGGCTGAAGGAAACCTACTCCGCGGAGATCGTCGCGTTTTGCGCGGACGTGGGGCAGGAGGAGGAGCTGGATGGGCTGGAAGCCAAGGCGCTGAGCACCGGTGCGGGCAAGTGCTACATCGACGATCTGCGCGAGGAGTTTGCGCGGGATTTCATTTTCCCGATCATTCAGGCGAATGCGATTTACGAGGGGCAGTATTTTCTCGGCACGTCGATCGCGCGCCCGCTGATCGCCAAGCGCATGGTGGAAATCGCGCGCGCGGAAAAGGCGGACGCGGTGGCGCACGGGGCGACGGGGAAAGGCAATGACCAGGTGCGTTTCGAGCTGACGGCGGCGGCGCTGGCACCGGAGCTGGAGGTCATCGCGCCGTGGCGGCAGGATCGGTTTCGCGAGCAGTTTCCGGGGCGCGCGGAGATGATCGCGTATGCGGAGAAGAACCAGATTCCCGTGCTGGCGAGCGCGAAGAAGCCGTATTCGATGGATCGCAATCTTCTGCACATTTCGTTCGAGGCCGGCATCCTCGAAGACCCGTGGTTCGACGCGAGCGCGGAGAAGGCACGCGAGATGTATGTGCTCTCGGTTTCGCCGGAGGAAGCGCCGGACAAGGCGGAGCATGTGGAGCTGATTTTTGAAAAGGGAGACTGCGTGGGCATTGGCTATCACGAGCTGGATGCGCTGCTCGCGGGTTTGAAAATCACGGGCGGAAAATACGATGCGGAAAATCACGCGCGGCTTTCACCGCTGGTGATCATGCGGGTGCTGAACAAGCTCGGCGGCAAGCACGGCATCGGGCGCGTGGATCTCGTGGAGAACCGCTTCGTGGGGATGAAATCGCGGGGCGTGTATGAGACGCCGGGCGGCGCGATTCTGCACTTCGCGCACCGGCAGGTGGAGTCGCTGACGATGGATCGCGAGGTCATGCACCTGCGCGACTCGCTGATCCCGCAATACGCGACGCTGGTCTATAACGGCTTCTGGTTCGCGCCCGAGCGCGAGGCGTTGCAGGCGCTCATCACCGAGACGCAGAAAAACGTGACCGGCACCGTGCGGCTGAAGCTCTACAAGGGCAACGTCATCACCGCCGGCCGCAAGTCGCCGCTTTCGCTCTACAACCCCGACATCGCCACGATGGAGGCCGACCCGACGAAGGCTTACAACCAGAACGACGCCACCGGCTTCATCGCGCTGAACGCGCTGCGGCTGAAAGTCGCGGCGCGCGTGCATGGGGCGCAGCGGTAGCGCGGCAGCGTCGTAAAAAACGCGGTCATTCTGAACGAAGTTTCGCCGTGGAAAGGCGGGGGCGAGACGCAGTGAAGAATCGCTGACTGTCCCGCGGGCGGAGGCGGTCTGGTGAAATGGGCGTGCCTCTCCCCGCCGCCTCCGCCCATTACTTTCAGCGATTCTTCACGGCATTCCCGCCCACCTTCGCCCGCCGGGAATTCCGTTCAGAATGACCGTGTTTTTCCACGCCGCTGGCGCGGCAGAGCATCGCGCTCGCCATCGCGGCGCGGATTGGCGCAGGGTGGCGGAGACATGGAAAACTTCTTTGGCATTCTGGCCGTCGTCGTGGCGCTGGCATCGTTGCCTTGCGGATTTCTGCTGGCGCGTCGCTGCACGAAAAGCGTCGGCGTTCGCGTCCTGCTCACCATCGTCTTCGGAGCCGTCATCCTCGTCGCGGGCCTGATCGCGGTCATGGCTGGCTGCTCCGGGTTGGGTGGAAAGATGGATATGCGCTGATGCAACTGGAGTGTCCAAAGTGCGGTTGCAAACTCAGCGCGTTCGACCGTGAGGAGACGGAAGCTTGTCCGAACTGTGGACTGAGATTTTCCACGAACCAACGTCCGCTAGTTCCAATCATTCCAGATTCGCCAGAATTGCGGAACTCGCAGCCCTTCAAGGTGCCGGGCTTTATTTGGCTAATTCACTTGGTTTGTCCGGGAGCGGTAACGCTCCTCGCGGCCTTGATTGGGTCTGGCTCCGATGGATTTCACGCTTTGCGATTGGGTATTCTTGCGGGCGTAGCCTTTGCGCTCTCCACTTCCTTCCTCATCGCTCTCGGTCATCAGGGCTGGTTTGCACGTGTTGGTATGACACTCCTGCTGTTTGCGCTCTCGGTATTGGTCAACGGTTTCGTGCTTTTCGGAGGTTGCATGTTGATGATCGGAATCAGCTCCCACAGATGACTTTTCAACTCACCGCCGAAACGCTCCTCAAGCGCACCAAGTCGCGGTGCCCGGTTTGTCGCGTGGAGTGTCCGGGGGAGGTTTGGAAAATCGGGGATGCGAAGAAGCAGCGGGTGGTGATACGGCGGACGTGCGCGGAGCATGGCGAGGCGGAGGTGTGCATCGCGTCGGATGCGCGGTTTTACTGGCTCGCGCAGGGCGATCCGCAGAACGCGTGCTGCGGCGGCAACGCCTGCTCGGCGGGCGATGGCGCGGTGCGCGGCACGCTCGGACGTAATGCCGCGCCGGGTGAAGCGGCGGGCAAAGTGGAGAAGCTTTCCACCTGCCTCGCGCTGATCGAGATCGTGAACTCGTGCAATCTCGCGTGCCCGACGTGCTTTGCGGATTCGCCGCGGAGCACGCAAGTCGATGCGGTGCCGCTGGCGGAGTTGCAGGCGCGCATCCAGGGCGTAATCGACCGCAAGGGCGGCATCGAGATTCTCCAGCTCTCGGGCGGCGAGCCGACGCTGCATCCGCAGTTCGCCGAGCTGCTCGCGTGGCTGCACGCGAACCCCGGCATAGACTACGTGCTGCTGAATACGAACGGCGTCCGCCTCGCGCACGACGACGCTTTTCTCGACC
>JAYWEB010000311.1:0-9011 GCA_043779575.1 Chthoniobacter sp.
ACCGCAAAATCCTCGTCGCCCTCGACACCACCGCATCCGACCAAGAGCTACTCCCGCACGTCACCCAGCTCGCCCTTTTGACCAAAGCCCAGCTCCTCCTCCTGCACGTCGCCGACGGCTGGGTCGCCCGCAATTTCGACCAGCTCAACCTCGCCGAATCCGAGGAGATGCAGGGCGACTGGCGCTACCTCGAAGAAACCGCCGCCCGCCTCCGCACCGAGACCGGCCTGACCATCGAGACCCGCCTCGCGCTCGGCAGTCCGCCCGCGCAAATCCTGAAAGTCGCCGAGACGGATGGGTGCGACCTCCTCGCCTTCGCCTCCCACGGCCACCGCCTCGTCGGCGACATCATCCACGGCAGCACCATCGAAGCCGTGCGGCACAAGGCGCGCGTCCCGATCCTCGTTGTGCCGCCAAAACGATAACGCACGCTACCCCGCCGGCGTGATCCGCGCCGCGCCCGCCTGGTGATTGCCGCCCACGACCGTCACCAGCGCGCGCGCGCCGCTCAGCGCCGCGGCCACCGTTTGCATCAGCGCACCCGCGCCGGGCGCTTCACCGACAGATTTTTTCAGCGACAGCACCGGGACATTTGGGAAATGCGCGGCCAGCGCCGCGGCTTCCGCGCGATCAATGAAAGTGCCGTTCGCGCAGCCGAACACGCGCTCGACCGGACCGAAGTTTGCGATCGCCCGCGCGAGCGCCGCGCCCGCGTCGCGCTGCCGCGCGAACGTCGCGCCCGGATGCGTGTGCAAGCGCCAGCGGCCTGCGCGCCGCAGCACCACCGCCGCCGCGCCCTCCGCGAGCGGCGTGCGGGCGAGCCGCCACTCGGCATAGGCCGCGCACAAAATCCAGTCGCACTCCTCCGCGCCGACGACCACCACCTGCTCCACGTCGCCCGTTTCCAGTAACTGCCCGCCGAAGTGCAGCGCCGCCAGCCCCACCGACGCATCGCCGACCAGCGTGTAGCTCGCGCCATCAATGCCGAGCAGCGCCGCGAGATGGCTGGCCGGCGCGTTATAGACCGTGTCGGGAAAAAGCGCGGGGCTCGCCGCGTTTGCGCCCTGCTTCACGATCTGGTCGTAAAACTTGCGCGTGTAGATCACCCCGCCGTTTGAGATCGCGAAGACCACCGCCGTCCGCGCCGCCAGCTCCGGCGTCATCTGCACACCCGCGTCGTCCAGCGCCGCCAGCCCGGCCGCGACGCCGAAATACGAGATCGCGCTCGCCCGCCGCAGCCGCGGATTCCGCCCGAGCGTCTCGACCAATTTCAGCGGCACGGGGATGTAGGAAAGCGCCCGTCCCGTTTCGGGATTCAGCACGGATTTCACTTCCGCGATTTCGCCGCTTTTGATGCGGGCGAAAACGTCCTCCAGCCCCGCGCCCAGAGGCGTGACCCAGCCCAGGCCAGCGATGTGCGTGCTCATACGACGCGCGCCCTCCCTCCACCGTCATCCTGAGCGGAGCAGAGCGGAGTCGAAGGACCTCTAGCTTTTCGTGGGCGGAGGCGGTGGGTGGAACGGCGCACCTCTCCCGCCGCCTCCGCCCGCGGAATAGTTAGAGGTCCTTCGACTGCGTTCCCGCCCGCCTTCGCCCGCCGGGAACTCCGCTCAGGATGACGGTTTTTTGATGCTTCGCACTTCATACGCTTTCCAAAATGATCGACGCGTTCGTGCCGCCGAAGCCGAACGAATTCGACATCACGCAGCGCACCCGCGCCGCGCGCGCTTCGTTGGCGATGATGTTTAGCGCCCACGCGGGATCGGGTTCCGCGTAATTGATATTCGGCGGGAGAAACTGCCCGCGCAACGCGAGCACCGAGAACACCGCTTCGATCGCCCCCGCCGCGCCGAGCGCGTGTCCCATCATGGATTTCGTCGAACTCACCGGCACGCGGTCCCCGAAAATCTGCGCGATGGCCGTGCCTTCCGTCGCGTCGTTGAAGGCCGTGGCCGTGCCGTGCGCGTTGATGTAATCCACCTCGCCCGGCGCGCGCCGCGCATCCGCCAGCGCCCGCTCCATCGCCTGCCGCGGCCCGATGCCGCTGGGATGCGGCTGCGTGAGGTGATGGTTGTCCGTCGAAATCCCATAGCCCGTGACCTCCGCGAGAATCACCGCCCCGCGCTGCTGCGCGGATTCCATTTCCTCCAGCGCCAGCACCGCCGCGCCTTCGCCGAGCACGAGTCCCGTGCGGTTCCTGTCGAAAGGGCGGATCTTCTCCGCCGTCGAAGCCTGGAGCGAATCGAAGCCCACGAAAACCATCTCCGAAATCGCGTCGTATCCCCCGCACAGCACCCGCCGATGCAGCCCCGCGCGCACCAGCCGGAACGCATGCCCCACCGCGTTTGTCCCCGACGCGCAGGCGTTCGCGATGATCTGGCTCGGGCACGAAAAGCCGCACGCCTCCAGGGCATCGGCCACCGCCTTCTGCGGGAGATAATTCGCCAACCACGCCGCGCGCTCCCGCGGCTTCACCTTCGCCACCTGCGCGCGGAAATACTGCTCGCCGAAACTCATCCCCCCGCTCGTCGTCCCGATGACCGCCAGCTCCGGCACGAACCCACCATCCTGCGCCTGCGCCTCCCGCGCCGCCGCGATCATCATGTCGCTCGCGCGATGCAGCCGCAGGTTTCGCCTTTCGCCTTTCGCCTTTCGCCTTTCCCCCACCCTCCCCGACGTCTGGCACCGCGTCCGGCTGACATCGAAAGCCGCCACCGCCGCCACGCCATCGCGCCCCTCGCGGAGCGCGCGCGCGTTTTCCGCCGTCCCCACGCCGAGCGGGCTGACCACGCCCAGCGCCGTGATGGCGACGCGGCGGGGCGGATTTTCTGGAGAAGCAGGCATCGGCGCAAAGTAGCTTGGGTTGCAGCTCAAAGTGAAGGGTCTTTGGGCTGCAGCCCAAGCTACTTTGCGCGGGCGGCATTTCTGTTTGTTGCCCACGCGGCTTCCCCGTAAGCACGGGCCGATGAAAGACCTCTCCGACATCGAACCGCCGAAGCGCCGCCAGAAAACGCGCGCCCGCTTCGTCTGGTTCATGGCCGGGTCGGTGGCGAACTACCTGCTCATCCTCCTGCCTTTCAAATGGCTCAGGGCGCACCACCCGGAATTGCCGCTCCTCGCCGTCTCGGCGTGCAGCATCGGCGTGGGCGCGGCCTTCTTTTTCGTCTGGAATTACTTCATCAATTTCCGCGGCGACAGCCGTAAACGCGACGCCCTCCCACGCTATCTCGGCGCCGTAATCGTCATGTTCGCCCTCAGCACGAACCTGCTTACCTATCTCAAACAGCACAACGCCCACCTGGCTTTCAGCGTCGGTGGTTTCGCGCTCGATCTCGACATCGTAGCCACGCAGTTCTTTTTGGCCGGGTTGAAATTTTTCCTCTACCACAAGTGGGTCTTTCCCCTGCCGAAAGACGCCGCGTGAGCCAGCCGCAACCCATGCAAGAGCGTCCCCCCCGGAGCCGCACGCACGGGTGAAAATTGCGATCTCTCCATGACCCTCGCTTGGTCCGCGCTTTGCAAAAACCCCGGCCCGCGTCCGCTCGGCATCGCCAGCCTCGCGATCTGGGCCGCGGGTGGCATGCCCGGCGCGGGGTGCTTCATTTTCCGGTCGTGGCGCGGGGGCGGACATTTTTCCAAGCTGCGCCTCGACAACACCGAATCGGGCTTCTAGTTTGCCGCGAAAGTTCAGCCCAGCCCCCCTCTTTTCTTATGCCAAAATTCAACTACGTCGCACTCGACCAGCGCGGTCAGGAATCGACCGGAGTCATCGAAGCCTCGAACTCCAATGAAGCCGTCGGGAGTCTCCGCCAGGCGGGCTATTTCCCCACGAGCGTGGTCGAGGAGGGCAAAGGGAAGTCCGTGTCCAAGGGCACGAAAGCGGTGCAGAAAAAGGCGGCGGGAGCACCCGCGGTGAAGAGCAAAAAGGGCGGGATCGTCCTCTTTGAAAAGAAGACCGTGAAAGGCAAGACGCTGATGATTTTCACCCGCCAGCTCGCCACGCTGATCGACGCCGGCCTGCCGCTGCTGCGCAGCCTCACCGTGCTGGCCAAGCAGGAGCGAGATCCCGTGCTGCACAAGACGATCCACGCGCTGGCCGACGCCGTGCAGGGCGGCAGCACCTTCTCCGAGTCCATGGCGCAGCACCCGCTGATCTTTAACAAGCTCTACATCAATATGGTCAAGGCTGGCGAACTCGGCGGCGTACTCGAGCTCGTGCTGAACCGCCTCGCGGAGTTTCAGGAGAAAGCGCAGAAGGTGAAGAACAAGGTCATCTCGGCGATGGCCTACCCGGTCATCGTCCTCATCATCGCCATGCTCATCATGGTCTTCCTCATGGCCTTCATCGTGCCGAAGTTCGAGGCGATCTTTAATGACATGCTCGGCGGCGAAAAGCTGCCGGGCATCACGCGCTTCGTGATCGCGATCAGCAATGTCGTAAAGGCGATGTTCATCCCGCCCTACCTTTGGATCACCTTGGGTGTGACCTTCGCGATCGTCGTCGGCTACAAAATGATCAGTGGAAGCCCAGGCGGGCGTCGGTTCATGGACCGCGTGGTCCTCGCGACGCCGCTCTTTGGCGATCTGCTGCGCAAAGGGGCGATCTCGCGTTTCAGCCGCACCCTCGGCACGCTCGTAACCAGCGGCGTGCCGATCCTCCAGGCGCTGAACATCACGCGCGACACCGCCGGCAACGTGGTCATCGCCGAGGCCGTCTCGAAAGTGCATGACGCGGTAAAGGAGGGTGAGTCCATCGTCCAGCCGCTCGAAGCCAGCGGCGTATTTCCACCGATGGTGATCTCGATGGTCGATGTCGGCGAGGAAACCGGCCAGCTCCCCGAGATGCTGCTGAAAATCGCCGAGGTCTATGATGACGAAGTCGATAACGCCGTGGAGGGCCTGACCTCGCTGCTCGAGCCGATCATGATCGTGCTCCTCGCGCTGATCGTCGGCACCATTGTTGTCGCGCTCTTCATGCCGCTGATTTCGATCATCCAGAAAATGGGCAACCCGCAGGGCAACAACTAGCCGGTTTTCCACTGGCACATCGTGCGCCTCCCCATACGTTCACCTATGTCTCCTCTCCCTCACCGCCGCGGGGCCTTCACGCTCATCGAAATGCTCGTGGTCATGGTGGTCATCGCCATCCTCGCCGGGATCGTCCTCTCCATCGCCAGCCTCGTCCAAACCAAAGCCGCGCGCTCGCGTGCCCAGGCGGAGATCAATGCGCTCGCCGGCGGTTGCGATGCCTACAAGGCGGACAACGGCTCCTTCCCGCAGGACGCCACCACGACCGACGCGCTCGATCCTCGAACCGCGGGCACGCCGACCGCCGCCTACGAGGCGGCCTCGCTTTACCTCTACAAGCAGCTCAGCGGAGACCTCGACGCCAACGGACGCAACGATCCGAACGGCGCGACGCCCGAGCCGAAGAGCTATCTCCCGGAATTCTTCAAGCCCGGCCAGATCAGTGTCAATTCGACGAGCGCCGTGGGGACGGCGGGCTACGTCAGGTTCATCAAAGACCCGTGGGGCAGCAGCTACGGCTACTCCACCAAAGGGGCGGTGGCGGAGCAAAGATATCGCACCGATGTCCTGACCAACCCGGCCGCCACGCGGCAGGCCAACCAAGGTTACAACCCGACCTACGATCTCTGGACCACCGCGGGAAAGACGACCCCGCCGAGCCCAGGAAACCCCGGAGACATCACCGCCGTCTGGATCAAGAACTGGTAAGGCAGTCCGCACTCAGAGTCCCCCTTCGCGCGCGGAGCGCAGCGCATGGAACACCGTCATGCTGAACGAAATTCCCGGCGGGCGAAGGCGGGCGGGAGTGGAGTGAAGCATCGCTGAAAGGAACGGGCGGAGGCGGTCTGGCGGGAGGTGCGCCCGCTGCTCCGCTGAGCCGTATCCGTGCAGTTCGGTTGGGAGATTTAACGCAGCGGCGCAGCGGATGGGGAGTGCGCTGGCGCTCTTCCCTCCTGCTCTTGATCCTGCTCCTGCTCTTGATCTTCAGACAGCGGGGGAAGGGATCAGGATCAAGAGCAGGAGCAGGAGCAGGATGACTTTCTCGACGCCCCCTGAGAAAATCCCGGAACCCGCGCACACCATCTGCTTTCTCAAATGCCGCCCCATGCAGATCGAACACTCCGAATTTCAGGATCAACTCGTCCGCGGCCTCGCCCACCGGATGAACAACATCCTGACCCTCTTCCACGGCTACGTCGGCCTGCTGCTGGACAATAAGAATCTCGACCGCGGCACCGTGGACGGGCTCGGCCGCATCCAGGACGGAGCCAAAGCCGCGTGCCATCTCATCGACCGCGCGCACGCCATCGTCCGTCCGGCGAACGTCGTCTGGCGCGAAGTCCAGCTCGGCGATTTCGTCCGCATGCTGCGCCCCACTTTCGACAGCCTCCGCGGCCCCAAGACCAAGCTCACGATCGACGTCGCCGAGAATCTCCCGCCCGTCTGGGCCGACGCCACGCGGGTGAAATCCGCGGTTTTCGAAATCGTCCGCAACGCCCTCGACGCCACCTTTTCCACCGTCGGCAGCATCGCCATCGACCTCCGCCCCGAGGTCCCGCCGCCCGGCTCCCCGGAGAGCGCGGCCGCCGCGTGGGTCGCCGTCCGCGTGAGCGACGACGGCCCCGGCATCCCCGAGGAAATCCGCAGCCGCATCTTTCAGCCCTTCTTTTCCACGAAGAAAAAACCCGCCGCCACCGGCCTCGGGCTCACCGTCACCGCCGGGATCGTCTCCCAGCACCGCGGCCTCCTGCGCTACGAAAGTCAGCCGGGGAAAACCGTCTTCGAGCTGCTCCTCCCCTGCCGCCCGGAGCAGGCTTAAAAAAACGCTCCACCGTGCGCACCTGCCGGTCCGGCGCCGGCAGGAAAGGGCAGACGATTTCCGTCCAAAGCTGGCAGCCTTCCGCGTTCATGTGGAGGCGGTCTCCGCCTCGGGCAGCCGGGCGCGCACTTTCGCGGCGAATGCCTGGAAATCCGCGATGAAACTCCGGCGACCCGGCACCGAATTTTCTTTGCCGCCGAAGATCATCCGCCCAACGTAACTCCCATCTCAAATCCATGAACCGTTCCTCGTTCCTCACCCTTCTCGTCTCGACCGCCCTCGGCCTCCACACCTTCGCCGCCGAAGCGCCGAAACCGCTCAAAATCCTGCTCATCACCGGTGGCTGCTGCCACGATTATGCGAAGCAGAAGGACGTGCTCAAGGCGGGCCTCGAAGCGCGGGCGAACGTCATCGTCGAGCACGTCCACTCCGCGGACAGCACCACCAAGCCGCCGATCGAACAGATTTACGGGAGGCCGGGCGAGAAGCCGAATCCCGACTACGCGAAGGGCTACGATCTCGTCATCCACGACGAATGTGCCTCGAACCAAAACAGCCCCGAGATCATCGCCGCCGTGCTCCAGCCGCATGTGGACGGCATCCCCGGCGTGAACCTCCACTGCGCCATGCACAGCTACCGGTTCGGTGATTTCAAAAAGCCAGCGCCCGCCGGGGCGGAGAACGCGCACTGGTATGAGTATCTCGGGCTGCAATCCACCGGCCACGGCGCGCAGCAGCCCATCGCCATCACTTTCACGGACAAAGATTCGCCCATCATCAAAGGGTTCGCCGACTGGACGACGATCAACGAGGAACTCTACAACAACGTGCAGATCCTCACCGCCAAGGCGCTGGCCAAAGGCAAGCAGGGCAACTCCGAAACCGTGGTGGCCTGGACCAATGAATACGGCCCGAAGAAGACCCGCGTTTTCTCCACGACCATCGGCCACAACACCGAGACCGTGGCCGATGCGCGCTACCTCGACCTCGTGACCCGCGGCGTGCTCTGGGCTGCCGGCAAACTCAACGACGACGGCACGCCCGCAGCGGGCTACGGCCCCGCGGCGAAGTAGCGCGCGGGAGGCAACGCTCCCGTGGCCACTTGGCAAATTTCACGCCTCCGTCCCGCGGCCTCCGCGGCTCGCTTGAGAGTTTGGGATTGAAAAATTCGGCCCGCCCCAGAAGGATTCCGCCCATGTTTCTGCCCGGTCAAAAAGTCGCGTGCGTCAATGGACGCTTCCCGCTCGGGATCGAGCGCTATTTCCCGTCCCTGCCCAAAGAAGGCCAGCAATACACCATCCGCGACCTCGTGCCCGGCATCGGGCCGCAGGGCGGCGAGGGCGAACTCGCGGTCTATCTCGTGGAGATCATCGGCAGCATCAACGACCACGGCATCGAGCGCGGCTTCAACGCCGAAAGATTCGCCCCGCTCCAGACGGACGAGGACGAGCTGGAGCAAGTCCGCGAGGACGAGCTGGTCTTGGTCTAGCCGCGCCAGGCGGACAACCGCCGGAGCTGCCACGCCCAAACCTGCACGCCTCCCCTAGTAACCCGCGCGATACGCCCGGCGGACAAACTCATTCGCCTCGGGCGTGTTCGTGAAAGCGAGCTTGGCCGCGTCCCACTCCAGCACTTTTTTCGGAAACCGCGTGGCCACTCCGCCGAGGAGCACGGCCTCGGTCAGCGGGCCGGCGTAGGCAAAGGACGCATCCGTGTTGCCGCGCTCGCCGAGGATGGTCTTCAGGAACTGGTGATAGTGGTCGTCGCCCGCCACTTTCACCACCTCCCGGCCCGTGGCGGCACCGTACAATTTCGGCATCGCGATGTGCGGGAGCACCATCACGCCGTCGGTGCCGAGGAAGATGCTGCCCTGGTTCGGAATGGCCGCGCCTTTCTCGTCCGCGTCCCCGTCGGCCGCCCGCAAATGCGCCTGAATCTCCGCCGGCGGACGCTGGTCGCCGTCATACCAAATCACTTTCACAGTCTTGCCCTCGGTGAAAGCGGTGCCGGGAAATTCGTAATGGATCACCGCGTCGGTCGCCCACGAATGGGCGTTGGGCGCGGGGCCTTCGCTGCGCACGCTGAGCGGCGCGGTCAGGGCCAGCGCCGCGAAGACGGGATCGTAAATGTGGCAGCCCATGTCGCCAAAGGTGCCAGTGCCAAA
>JAYWEB010000312.1:0-9002 GCA_043779575.1 Chthoniobacter sp.
CATCGTGCCCAGCTCCGCGGTCACCGCCGAGCCGCTGCGGCCGATGACGATCACGGCGACGATGAGCGGGCCGAGTTCGCGCAGCAGCGAGAGCGTGACCAGGTCCGGCACGTAGCTCAGGCCACCCATTTTGCGCAGCGCGCCGGCTCCCTGCATGGCCATGGTCAGGCCGATGCTGAAGGAGGTGAGCGCCGCCATCGGCAGCGCGCGGACGCCGATCGCGACCATCTGGCGAAAGACTTCGCCGATCTTGATAGGCTGGCCGCGAAACGGGGCGAGCAGCGTCCAGTAAAGGATCTGGCCGTTGAGCGCGAAGTAGCTTTTCACGCGGCGGGGGGAGCGAGGAGCGCCGTCTTGGCGTCGGCGAGCGTGGGGTAGATCGAGAGGAATTCGTTCAGGCGCACGAGGTCGAAAATCGTCTGCACGCGCTCGTTCACATGCACGAGCGCGAAGCGGCCGCCGTACGCCTGCGCCTTGCGGACATACTCGATGAGCGTCGCGAGCCCCGAGGAATCCACATAGCTCACGCCCTTGAAATCCACGACCAGCGAAGGCCGGCGCGCCTTGGCGTGCGCGTGCAGCACTTCCCGGAGTTCGGGCGAACGCGCCAAATCAATCTCCCCCTCGATGGCCAGAATGTGCAGCCCCTCTTCGGTAAACTCGCGCGTTTGCATAAGGCCGGGATGATTACCAGCGCCGCTCGGACGGCGGAAGGGGAAACTGCGCGGGCTTGAGCTTGCGGGGTGGCAAGCTATCGTCCGCGCATGTCCAGCCTCGCCAAAAATCACATGACGCCCGAAGAATTTCTCGCCTTCGAGCGCGAGGCTGCGACGAAGCACGAGTATCACGATGGCGTGGTCGTCGATATGGCAGGCGGCGGCCCGGCCCATTCCCGGCTCGCCGTCCAGCTTGGCAGTGAGCTTTGGCAAAGACTCAAAAACCGATCGTGCTCCGTCTTCAACTCCGACATGAAAGTGTGGACGGGCGAGTCGCGACACTATGTTTACCCGGATCTCTCGGGCCTCTGCGGACAATCCCAGACCCGCGATGAGGCGCGCGACGTTTTGCTCAATCCCGCTTTCATCGTCGAAGTCCTTTCGCCCAAAACCGAAGGCTACGACCGTGGCAAAAAGCTCGCGGTTTACATGGGTCTGCCGTCCGTCATCGAAATCGTCCTCGTCGCGCAGGATGAAATGCGCGTGGACAAATACACGCGCCAGCCGGACGACATCTGGCGCTTCGACGGCTACTCCGGGGCTGATGCCGTGGTGCCTTTCGTGTCCGTGCAATGCGAGGTGCGGCTCGGCGATTTCTACGCCGGGGTGGAACTGCTGCCGCTCGTCGAACCGGGTCTGCTGCGCTTCTCCAGCGACGAGCCGGAGCGGTAAAAGCCCGCGCCCGAAAGCAGCCGCTGCGAACTATGGGAAAATGAAATGACCGGGGATCAGCACCCGGTGATGCTCGCGCACGACAAAATGCGCGGGCACCCAAACGCGGAGTTTGTGGTGCCGCCGGTGATGGCGGTGATGTTTGTGGTGAGGCTTCTTCACGATGACGACGGACTTGGCATCGGCGGTGGCCGGCGTGAGCGTGCCGAGTCCGAGCACGCTGGCGAGCAGCAGGGCGAGATGACGTTTCATATGGATTCTGTCGTGCGGGGTTGCGCGTTTGGAGGGGGAAAGCCGTAAGATATTCGCGCTTTAATGCGCGAGCGCTTCGGCGGGTGGCGGCGCATCGACCCACTTGCCGTGCTCGCGGATCAAGTCCTGGAGCCGGTCCACGGCTTCGGCCTCGGGGATGTTGAACTTCACGGCCTGCTTGCCGACGTAGAGGTTCACCTTGCCGGGCGCGCCGCCGACGTAGCCGAAATCGGCGTCGGCCATTTCGCCGGGGCCGTTCACGATGCAGCCCATGATGGCGATCTTCACGCCTTTCAAATGCGCGGTCGCGGCTTTGATTTTCGCGGTCGTGGTTTGCAGGTTGAAAAGCGTGCGGCCGCAGCTCGGGCAGGCCACGTAGTCGGTCTTGAAAATGCGGGTGCCGGCGGCTTGCAGGACGTTGTAGGACAGGCGCATCGCTTGTCCGGGGCCGTGCTCGCCTTGGACGAGGATGGCGTCGCCGATGCCGTCGCAGAGCAGCGCGCCGATGTTTGTCGCGGCGGTGAGCAGAGTCGGGAGAAAATCTTTCTGCGCGTCGGTTGCGGGTGAAAGGACATCTTTGAGCAGGATGGGATGGCGGGCATCGAGCTGCGCGGCGAGGAGGCGAAAGGCGGCGATCACCGGCATGTCGGTGCCGTCGCGCACGGAAAAAAGCATCGTCTCGGGGCGGGCGTTTTCGGCGCGGACGAGGTCGGTGTCACGCGGGTCGAGTTCGACCACGCGCGCCTCCTCCAAAATGATCTCCGGCTGGTAGTCGCCCATCGCCTTCACCTTGTGCGCGATCTTGTCGAAACCCTCCTGGCGAATAACCACGCGGACGAGTTCCTCGCCACCGAACGCCACACCGCAGCGCACCATTTTTTCCGTCGCCCGCCGCTCGTAGGAAAACGGATCGTAGCTCAGTTCCGCACTTGGTCTTTGGTCTTTGGTCTTTGGTCTTTCCGGCACCCGCGCCACCAGCGCCTGCGCCACTGGAATCTCATGCACGCTGTCCTCCGTGAGCGAGACGCGGATGGTGTCGCCGATGCCGTCATTGAGGAGCGAGCCGATGCCGATGGAGCTCTTGATTCGTCCGTCTTCGCCGTCGCCCGCTTCGGTGACGCCGAGGTGGATGGGGTAGGCAAAGGATGAAGGATGAAGGATGAAGGATGAAGAAGGTGCCGCCGCGTCGCGAGTTTCATCCTTCATCCTTCCGCCTTCATCCTTGGCCTCCTCCTCCGCGAGCCGCGCCACGAGCAGCCGGTAGGCTTCGATCATGACCTTCGGGTTGCTCGATTTCATGGAGAACATGAAGTCGTGGAAGCCGAGGTCGCGGGCGATGCGGGCAAACTCCAGCGCGCTCTCGACCATGCCGAGCGGGGTGTCGCCGTAGCGGTTCATGATGCGGTCGCTGAGCGAGCCGTGGTTCGTGCCGATGCGCATGGCTCGGCCGTGCTCGCGCATGAAAACGACGAGCGGCGTGAAGCGCTCGCGGATTCGCTCCAACTCGGCGGCGTATTGCGCGTCGGTGTATTCGACGATCTTGAATTTTTTCGAGTCCGCGTAGTTGCCGGGATTGATGCGGACCTTCTCGACCCACTTCGCGGCCTCCATCGCGGCATCCGGTTTGAAATGGATGTCCGCGACGATCGGCACGCCGCATCCGCGTTCGCGCAGGCCGGCGACGATGTGCTGGAGATTCGCCGCGTCTTTCACCGTCGGCGCGGTGATGCGGACGATTTCACAACCGACCGCCGCGAGATCGAGCGTCTGCTGGATGCTCGCCGCGGTGTCCATCGTGTCGCAGGTGATCATCGATTGGACGCGGATGGGATTGCCCCCGCCGACGCCGATGCAACCCACGCGCACTTCGCGGGTGGCGCGGCGCTGGTAGTGGAAAGGGGACGCGCAGTACTGCATGAGACGCCTCCCGTTAAGCCGGTGCCTGAACCGCCGGCGTGCGCGGTGGAAAACGCAGCGTCGGTTTTTTCCCGCCAAAGACGTCCTGCACGTCGAAGGCCGTGACAAAGAGCATGAAGCCGATAACCAAAAACGTGCCAGCGACCTGGATGTATTCGACGACTTTCTGGGTGCGCTCGCCGGGCGGGCGTCCACGGATTATTTCGATGAGCGCGAGGGTGATGTGGCTGCCGTCGAGCGGCGGGATGGGCAGCATGTTCATGATCGCGAGGTTCACATTGATGACGACGCTGAACCACAGCACGAGCCGCCAGCCCTCCGGACTTTCGAAGAGGAGATAGTACACGCGCATCATCATCACCGGCCCACCCATATGCTGGACGCTGATGCCGCTTTTCGAGGTCGGGCTGAGCTTTTTCATCGTCTCGACGATCATGCCCGTCGCTTCGGCGATCTGCTCATAGGGCGAGGGAAACACGGGCGACATTTTGCCGCGCAGGTCGAAAACCAAACCGTCAGCGCGATCAATGCTGATGCCGATGCTCGGCTTGGGTTTGTCACCGCCGCCTTCGATTGGGATTTCGGGCGTGACCGTGAGCGTCTTTTTCTCCGCACCGCGTTCGACCGTCAGAGCGACGGGTTTGCCCAGGTGGGCATGGATGTAGCGGATGAAGTTCTCACCGAAGGCCACGGTTTGGCCATCGACGGCGATGATGCGGTCCTGTGCGAGCAAACCAGCCTCGCTGGCCGGGCTCCGCGGAAAGACTTCACCCATGAGAATGCCGCGCGGCTCGAAGGTGAGATCGACGGTCGGCACGGTGCCGTCGGCGCGTTTCTGGCCGCGCTCGACGGTGATGATGATGGGCTGGCCGGGATGGTCTTTCGCCCAGGAGCTGATGCTGCTGTCGAAAAAGATGGGTTCGCCGCCGACGCGGACGAGGACATCGTTCGGCAAAAAGCCGGCCTTTTCCGCGGCGCTGCCGGGCTTGGTTTCCGCCACCATCGGGCGGCTCGTCCCTGCGATGCCGATGGTCCGCAAACCGCGCCGCTGATACCACTTGGTCGTCTCGACCTCGGGCGTGACCTCGATGGTTTTCGTCTCGGTGCCGCGCAGGATTTCGATTTTCACGGTGGGCTCCTCGCCGCCGGCGATCCGCCAAGTCACGCTGCCCGCGCTCTGCCCTCCCCAGCGGGTGATCGGGAAGCCGTCGATGGTTTTGATGATGTCGCCGACCCGCAGTCCCGCGGTTTCCGCTGGAGCGCCGGGCAGCACGTAGCCGATCTGCGTGGTGCGCTCGCTTTCGCTCACCGGCCGGCCGATTTGCCAGACGAGCACGGCAAAGACGCACGCCAGCCCGAAGCTGAAGAGCGGCCCGGCGAAGGCGACGATGATTTTGTCGAGCGGTTTCAAGCGCGGCAGTTCCTTGCCGGCGTATTCGCTGTCGCCCTCGATGGCGGAGTCCATGAGCTGCGGCAGTTTCACAAAGCCGCCCGCGGGGATGCAGCCGAGGCTGTAGTTCACGCCGTTGATTTTTTTCTGCCAAAGCGGTTTGCCGAACCAGATGCCGAAGCCCTCGATGACCAGCCCGCGCCATTTTGCGGCGAAAAAATGGCCGAGTTCGTGGACGACGATGAGCAGATTGAAAAGGAGAACGACCTCCAGAAGGATGCCGATGATTTTTAGGATAGCCATGTGAGGAGAGGTGAGACGCCGGACGGACCGTGAGGTTCAAACGCCGAGCACTTCCGTGGCGCGGGTGCGCGCCCAAGAATCGGCGGAGAGGATAGCATCGAGGTCCGCCCCCGCAATGGAGCGGTGTTCGCCCATGACGCGGGCGACGGTTTCCCAGATCGCGGGGAAGGTGCAGCGGCGCTGGAGGAAAGTGGCGACGGCGATTTCGTTGGCGGCGTTGAGGACGGCGGGGAGCGTGCCGCCGATTTCGCCGGCGGTGCGGGCGAGGGAGAGCGCGGGGAAGTCGGCGATGCGGGGGGCTTCGAATTCGAGTTTGGCGAGTTTGGCGAAGTCGAGCGGCGGGAGCGAATTCGGCACGCGGTCGGGGTAGGTGACGGCGTATTGAATCGGGAAGCACATGTCCGTCGTGGAGAGCTGCGCGAGGACGGAGCTGTCGATGAACTCGACCATGGAATGCACGATGGACTGCGGGTGAACGATGACTTCGACGCGCGCCATCTCGACATCGAAAAGCCAGCGGGCCTCGATCATTTCGAGGCCTTTGTTGAAGAGTGTGGCGGAGTCGATGGTGATCTTTGCGCCCATCGTCCAGGTCGGGTGCTTGAGCGCCTGCTCGACGGTGACGTGCGCGAGTTGAGCCGAGGGCATTTGGCGAAAGGGGCCGCCGCTGGCGGTGAGGATGAGGCGGCGGACGGTGGGAAAGGATGAAGGATGAAGGATGAGGGATGAAGAAGATGGCAACTGCGCCGAAGGCCCACTCAATTCATCCTTCATCCTTCCGCCTTCATCCTTTGCCGCCCCCTCCAGGCATTGGAAGATCGCATTGTGTTCGCTGTCCACCGGCAGCACCGTCACGCCTTTCCGCCGCGCGGCGGTCATCACGGCTTCGCCGGCCATGACGAGGATTTCCTTGCTGGCGACGGCGATGTCTTTGCCCGCCTCGATCGCCGCCAGCGCAGGGCGCAGGCCGCCGGTGCCGACGATGGCGATGAGGACGAGATCGGCTTCGGGGAGCGTGGCGAGTTCGACGAGGCGCTCGACGCCGTCGGGGCCGCTGGAGAGGGCGAGCTTGGCGTTGGGGAAGTCCTGCGCGGCGGCGTGGAGTTTGTCGGCATTGGAATGGGCCGACATGCCGACGATTTCCATGCGCTCCGGGATGTCGCGCGCGACTTTCCGCGCACTCTCGCCGATGGAGCCGGTGGCTCCGAGGATGACGACGCGGCGCTGTCTCATGGGCGGGAGGCTGGGGCGAACCGCAGAGACGCAGAGGACGCGGAGGGGCGCAGAGGATCTAAAATCCGAACGCTTTCCTCTGCGAATCTCTGCGTCCTCTGCGCCTCTGCGGTAAAATCGGCGCGTTTTTTCATGACACGCCGAGGACGAAGCGGAGGTAAAAAAACAGCAGCGGTGCGGTGAAGAGGATGGAGTCGATGAGATCGAGCGCGCCGCCGATGCCGGGGAGGAAGCGGCCGGAGTCTTTCACGTCGCAACTGCGCTTGATGATCGACTCCGCGAGGTCGCCGATGATCGCCGCGAGCCCGAGCACGAGGCCGAGAATGACGGCGTCGCGCTGATGCAAATACGCGAGCTGCTTGGGCATGAGCGCGAGCAGGCCGCACGCGCCGCCGGTGGAAAAGGCGAGCGCGCCAAAAAAGCCCTCCCATGTTTTCTTCGGCGAGATGTGCGGGATGAGCGGATGCTTGCCGATGAGCGAGCCGGTGACGTAGGCGCCCATGTCGCTGAACTTCGTCACCACGATCAGCCACAGCACATAGAAATGCCCGCCGACGTGCCCGTCCACGCGGGGAAAGACATAGACGATCTTCGTCACGAAGCCGAAGAGCCACACCACATAGAGCAGGCCGAAGATCGTGTAGGCCATCGTTTCCAGCGGCGAAATGTCGCGCGTCTTCTGGAACATCTGCCGGCCAAAAACCACGAGCATGAAGAAGACGAGCGTCGCGACTTCAAAGTCATACGACTGCACCGGCCCCACCGTGCTGAAGTAATAGAAACTGCCCCAGCTAAAGAGCAGGCCGCACCACATGCCGATCATCTTGAAGTTCGGCAGCCGCTTGTGATCGAGCATCGTGTAAAACTCCCACAGCCCGACGATCCCGAGCGTGGTGATGAGGAAAAGGAACCCCGGTTCGTAGCCCGAAAAGATGATCCACAGCGCGACCGTCCACAGCGCCAGCGAACTGCCGAGGCGGCGGAAAAAAACGAGGCGCGTTGGGGTCATTGGATGCGGGCGGGGAAAATGGGGGTGGGGCTGGAGGTTGGCAAGCTCGGGGATGCCTCCGGGGAGCGCGCGCGTCCCGCGTGCTGGTCGCGGCGTCCCGCCGCGACGTACTTCCTGCGGCGTGTGGAGTGATGGCACGCTGCTCTTGGATTCTACGCGTGAGGAAGTTCGCGAAATCGGGACGACTTCGCCAGCACGCGGGACGCGCGCGCTCCCCGGAACTGCGCAGCCGCGCGCTAGCGGCGGAGAGGAGTTTTTTTCACCGGGATCGCGCGCTTCACCGGGATGGGCGTGGCGGCGGGCTCGTCGTATTTTTTCGTGCTCGGCCAGACGAGCCGCCAGGGCTGGCGCTTCACGGTGTCGGTCGCCTGTTCGAGGTTTTCGCCGATGGCGGAAAACTGCGCGCCGACGCTGATGACGGTGCGGTTCAGGTTCTCGGAGGCGGTGCGAAAGTTGCGCAGCGTGACTTCGACGTCGCGGTTGTTGGTGAGGCTGGCGGTGAATTTTTCGGTGTTCTGCAAAGTGCGGGCGAGGGCGCTCTCGGGGCCGGTGATGGCCGTAAGGTTGTCGAGCGATTTGCCGAGTTTGCCGTCATCGCCGGTCAGCGTTTCGATGTTCTTCAAGGCAACGTGGAGGGAGCCCTCCGGGCCGGTCAGCTCGCTGAGATTCGTGCCGGTTTTCTTGAACGCGGCAAAGGCGACCGGCAGATCGGAGCCGTCGGCGGTGAGGCGGGTGAGGTTGTCGGCGGTCTTTTGCAGGCTGTCGAGGGTGGTGGTCACCTTGGTCAGCGCGGGGTCGAGTTTTTCGAGCACCGCAGGCACGGCATCGGCGAGGCCGCCGGGCCGGTCGCCGAGGAAATTCGCGCCGTCCGCCGCGAGCCCGCTGGCTTCCTCGCCGTTGGTAAAGTCGATGACGGATTCGCCGAGCAGGCTGTTCTGGGTCATCTGCGCCTTGACCTTGTTGTAGATCTTGGCGTCGCGATCGACCTGCACCTCGATGAGCGTCTCCATCTTCGGCGTGGGCCGGTCCTTTTCCGGCACGGGCGAGAAAAGCCGCCGCACCTGGCCGATTTTGCGTCCGGCGAGGAGCACCTGCGCGCCGGGTTTGATGCCGCCGGCGTTGTCGAAATAAATGCGGTAGGTGTGCTGCGGCACGAAGACACCGGGCGCGCCGAGGTAGAGCAGCACGGTGACGATCGCGCCGAGCGTGAAGACCACGAGCAGGCCGGTGCGGATTTCGTTGCGGAGGATGTTCATGGAAGGTGACAGGGGACAGGTGGCAGGTGGCAGGTGGGGCCGCCAGCCGGTGCCGGGCGCTTCCGCAAGTTGTCGCTCATGGAGTCATTCATCGTGCGCGGGGCTGCACTTGTCACTTGCCACATGTCATCTGTCACCCTCTCCAATCGGCCCGTCGATCGTGCCGGAAATAAACTGCGCGACCACGGGGTCGGTCGATTTTTTGAAACCGTCCGGCGTGTCGTCGGCGATGATGCGGCCTTTGAAAAGCATGG
>JAYWEB010000313.1:0-3634 GCA_043779575.1 Chthoniobacter sp.
GCCGCCCGCCCGCGCCCGCGCACGCCCGTCATCCCGCAGGCCCTGCTCGGCCAGCCGAAGCCCGGCGACGCCCTCACCCTCACCCCGCAGGATCCCGCCGCCGCCGCGCTCCAGCTCATCGCCCGCGCGCATTTCAAAATCGGCCGCTCCTTTCAGTCCGCCGATTTCGTCACGCGGCTGTTTCCCGAGACCGCGCAAAACGAAATCATCTCCAACCGCATCGGCCGCGTCCATGTCGTCGCCGAGCGCATCGGCGGGCGGCTCGCGGTGCGCGATGGCAACGGCTCCACGCCCAGCCTGAATGGCTCGCATCTCGACGGCCACCGGCTTTCGCCCGACCACCCCGCGGCCCTCACCCACCGCGCGCTGCTCTCGCTCGGCGACGACTACTTTCTCGATCTCATCCCCGTGCTCCAGCCCACCCCGCGCACCCTGCCGGAGCTGTGGCCGGGGCGCAACATTCCCGCTCCCGAACCGCCGGGCGCCCTCGTCTGCGAGCCGCGCCAGGGGCAGCCCGAACTCCGCCGCTGCGTCTGGCTTTTCTCCGAGATCGGCTTCGGCCTCGATGCCCACGCGCGCCTCGTCTGGGACACCCGCGCCGCGGGCGACAGCCCCGCCGCCTGGCACCACCACCGCGGCTGCTTCTGGCTGCGCAACCAATCCCTCGGCGCGGGCTCTCTCGCGCTCGACAACGTCCCGCTGACCAGCGATCAAATCGCCCCCATCACCACCGGCCAGACGGTGCGCATCGGCTCCTCGCTCTTCACCGCCGAGGTCCGCTGAACCGCGCCCGCCGCCACCGCCATGAGCATCCCCACTCCCCATCCTCTCGAAGCCGTCGTCACCCACGAGGGCGTGCCGCTCGCCCGCTGCGTGCTCCGCCGCGGGCGCTACACCATCGGCGCGGAGCGGCGCAATGAGATCACCATCGACGCGCCCACCGTCTCGGGGAGACACGCGGTGCTCACCGTCGAAGGCGACGGCGAATTTTCCATCGAGGATCTCGGCAGCACCGCCGGCACGCACGTGAATGGCCACGCCATCCGCCACCCCACCGCCATCACCCTCGAGTGCGCGATCCAGATCGGCGCGGCCACCCTCGAATTCCAGCGCGGCGGCCTGCCCGCGTCCGTCTTTCAGCATCTCCCCGCCGACTTCCTCGGCGCGCAGCGCTACGCCGCGGGCGACATCGTGGTGCAGGGCAGCACCAGCGCGATCTACGAAGCGCGCGACGTTGCGCTCGGCCGCACGGTCGCCATGAAAGTCATGCTCCCCGAGAGCCAGGCCAAACCGGGTTACGTCCTCCGTTTCATCCGCGAAGCCCAGATCGCCGCGCAGCTCCAGCATCCCGGCATCCTCCCCATTTACGACCTCGGCCTCGACGAACATCAGCGGCTTTACTCGACCACCCGGTTCGTCGAGGGCGAGTCCCTCGCCGGGATGCTCGATGCCCTCGCCGCCCCGGCCGCTGCGGATGCGCCGCGTCCCTCGCTGGGTGCGCTCCTCGCGATTTTTCAAAAGATTTGCGACGCCCTCGCCTACGCCCATTCCTGCGGCGTCGTCCACTGCACCCTCCGCCCGGAGATCATCACCGTGGGCCGGTTCGGCGAGGTCTTCGTGAACAACTGGGGGCTCGCCAAGCTCCTCGTCTTCGACGGCGAAACCTCCTCCCGCGTGCAGGCTCCCGAGGCCAGCGCCGAGCCCGCCCTTTCCCGCTACACCGCACCCGAGCAGGCCGAGGGCGCGCTCGACGACATCGACACCCGCACCGACATCCACGCGCTCGGCGGCATCCTCTTCCGCATCCTCACCCTGCGCGATCCGGTCTCCGGCGAAACCGAATCCGAACTCCTCGAACAAACCCTCAGCCCCCGCGACCCGCCCGCCGCCGCGCTCGCCAACCAGCCGCCCTGCCCGCACTGGCCCGGCGACAAACTGCCCGACTCCCTCGCCGCCTCCGCGATGAAAGCGCTCAGCCTCAGCCGCGACGACCGCCACCCCACCGTCCGCACCCTCCAGCAGGAAATCGCCGCCTGGCAGGAAAGCGCCGCCGCCGGCGGGACGGACGCGGCGAAATTGTGGAAAGGTTTCACCGGGCTGCTGAGGAAAGGATGAAGGATGAAGGATGAGGGATGAAACGGCCGACTCATCCTTCATCCTTCCGCCTTCATCCTTCATCCTTTCCCATCATGACCCTCTACCTCACCGCCCGCACCGCCCTCATCGACCGCGCCCTTGGCCGCCTCCTCCCGCGCGCCAGCGTGAAGCCGCCGACCATCCACAAAGCGATGCGCTACTCGCTCTTCGCCGGCGGCAAACGGCTGCGCCCCGTCCTCACCCTCGCCGCCGCCGAAGCCTGTGGCGGCGCGGTTTCCGCGGCCACGCCCGCCGCCTGCGCGGTCGAGTGCATCCACACCTACTCGCTCATCCACGACGACCTCCCGTGCATGGACGACGACGACCTCCGCCGCGGCCGCCCCACTTCGCACAAAGTCTTCGGCGAAGGCGTGGCCGTCCTCGCCGGCGACGCCCTGCTCACCATCGCCTTTGAAATCCTCGCCCACGCCGCGCCCACGCCGCGCTACTCCACCGCCGCCCTCATCCGCGAACTCGCCAGCGCCAGCGGCAGCCAGTGGCTCATCGGCGGCCAGGTCGCCGACCTCGAAGGCGAAGGCCGCAAACTGCGCGGCGCGGATTTGCAATACATCCACCGCTGCAAAACCGCCGCGCTCCTCACCGCCAGCATCCGCCTCGGTGCCATGAGCGCCAATGCCAGCCCCGTGCGGTTGGCCGCGCTCACCGCCTTCGGCCAGGCACTCGGCCTCGCCTTTCAGGTCATCGACGACATCCTCGACGTGACCCAGACCACCGAGAAGCTCGGCAAAACCGCCGGCAAAGACGTCGCCGCCACCAAGGCCACCTACCCCGCCATCTACGGCCTCGACCGTTCCCGCCGCGAAGCCCACCGCCTCACCGCCGCCGCCCACACCGCGCTGAAACCCTTCGGCAAAAACGCCGCCATCCTCCGCGCCCTCGCCGACCACCTCCTCGCGCGGGATTATTGATTTTCCACCAGCGCCTCCGCCCTACTCGGAAGCAGGCGGCAAAAACTTCTTCAGCGGCGCCACGAGGTTCCCCGGCAGCGGCCAGACGCGCTCCTGAATCCGCGGCGCGAGCGGCTTCGAGTTCGCGTAGCCGACGGCGAGCATCTCCAGCTTCGCGTCGAGATTGTCCACGTAGTGCAGCGCCCAGGCCTCGGGCGTTTTCGGCACGACCGGCGAGCCAAATTGCAGCTCCCCGTGATGCGCCGCCAGCAGGTGCAGCAGGTGCAGCCGCACGTCTTCGCCCGCCGGTTGCAGCTCGGCCCAGGCCGCCGCTTCGGGCGTCGCGGTCAGCTTTCGCCAGAGCGTATTCACCAGCTCGATGCCGATGGTGATGTGCCCGAGCAGCTCCCCGCGCTCGTCAAAGGCCATCGCGAAGCCGTCCGCCGGCAGCGCGTTTTCCCACAGCTTCCCCGAGTCGTGGAAAAGGACGCCCGCGATCAGCAGATCCCGGTTCAGCGCGGGATACGCCCCGGCCAGGGCCAGCGCCGCGCGCAGCATCTGCGCCACATGCTCCACCAGCCCGCCGCGCC
>JAYWEB010000314.1:0-8979 GCA_043779575.1 Chthoniobacter sp.
GCGGTGAGGCTCAGCGTGTCGATCTGCTTTTTCTGCGAATTGCTGACGTTGGAAAACAGCACCGACGGCTGGGCGCGCTCCTTGAGCAGCTTGTCGCGCTCGCGGCTGAGCGCGGCGAGCTGCGCTTTCTGCGCGGCGGCCACCGTGCCAAAGTGGGTGGTCATCTCCCCGCGCTGGCGGAGCAAGTCGTCGCGCTGCGCGGTGAGCGCCGCGCGCTGCTGCTCCTGGGCGGCGGCGGTCGAGGCCCCTTCGGCCAGCGTTTCCTCCCTGGCGCGCACGAGTCCGGCGCGCTCGGCGGCAAAGGCGGCGATCTGTCCGCCATGCGCGTTCACGAGCGCGGCGAGGCTCAGCTTGCCCTTCTCCTTTTCGTCGGTCAAAGCGGCGAGCTGGAGCTGGAGCTGGGCGTTTTGCTTCTGCTGCGCGTCGAGCTGCTGGCGCAAGGCGCTGAGCGCGTTCTCGCGGTCCAGGAGCGTGGCCGCCGCCGCCGCCTCGATGGAGGCGAGATGTCCCCGGCGGTCCTTGGTGAAAGTTTCGCGGTCTTCTTTCAGCGCGAGAATTTGCTGCGCCCGCGCGTCGATCGTCTTGCGCAGCGCGGCGGCAGCTTCGTCGCGTTCCTTCAGCGAATTCCCGTGCGCGGCGCGGGTGGCGTTGAGTTCGGCGAGCGCCGCTGCGCGCTGCGCGGCGAGCGCGGCGAGCGTCTGGTCGCGCTCGGCGGCGAGCGCGGTGCGGTGCGCTTTCAGCTCTTCGAGATGCGCGGCGTGTTCGGCGGCGAGCTGGGCGAAACGGCCGGCGGCTTCCTCCCGCTCGCTCACGAGCTGGGCGCGGTGCGCGGCGAGGTCGGCGGACTCCTGCTGCCGCGCGGCGGTCAGCGCCTCGATGCGCGCGAGCGCGCCCGCACGCTCGGCGGCGAGCGTGTCCCGTTGGGTGGTCAGCGAGCCGATGTCCGCCTGGTGGCCGACGATGATCTGCTGGAATTCCGCCGCCGCCGCCGCCTTCTCCTGGGCGTGCGTCTGGTCGGCGGCGCGGGCGGCGATCTCGGCGCGGAGCGCGCTGATCTCCTGGGTCGCGCGCCCGGTGTTGGCGGCGCTTTCCGCCACCAGCGTGTCGCGCTGTGCGGTCAGCGCGGCGATCTGCTTTTGCAGCGTGGCCTGCACCTCGCCGTGGTGGGCGAGAGCCGTGTCGCGCTCGCGCAGGGTGAGCGTGTGCTGCTCGCCCGTCGTGGCCCACTGCTGCTCAAACGCGGCGCGGATTTCGCCGACCTGCGTGACGGCGTGGGCGCGCGCGGCGAGGAGCTTTTTCCTCTCCGTCTCCGCCGCCGCGAGGTGCTGGCGGTGCGTCTCGGTCAGCGCGGCGAACTGCGCCACCGCGGCATCCCGCTCCACGAGGAGCGCGCCGCGCTGCTCGGCCAGCGCGGTGAGCTGCTGCTTCTGCTGCTCGGCCAGCGCGGTGAACTGCGCCTGCGCCTGCGTGTGCTGGGCGGTGTGCGTGGCGGTCTGCCGGTCAAAGGAGGCGCGGATTTCCGCGACCTGCGCCACCGCATGCTCGCGGGCGGCAATCAGTTTTTTCTGCTCCGTATCGGCGGCGGCGGTGTGCTGCGTGTGTGTCTCGGTCAGCGCGGAAAGTTGCGCCTGCGCGGTATCGCGTTCGATCACGAGCTGCGCGCGCTCCTCGGTGACGGCGGCGAGCTGCGTCTTCAGTTCGTCGGACAGTTTCGTGAATTGCGCGGTGGTCTGCGCGTGCTGCTCATTGGCGGCGGCGACCTGCTGATTGTAAGCCGCGCGAATCTCCGCAACCTGCCCGGCGGCGTGCCCGCGGGCGGCGAGCAGCTTCTTCCGCTCTGCCTCCGCGGCGGCGGCGTGCTGCGTGTGCGTCCCGGTGAGTTCGGCGAATTGCGCCAGCGCCGCATCGCGCTCGACGATGAGCTGCGCGCGCTGCTCGGCCACGGTGCCGAGCTGCTGCTGCAGCTCGCCCGCCAGCGTATTGAACTGCGCGAGCGACTCCGCCTGCTGCTCGCCGGCGCTGACCCGGAAGCTGCCCAGAGCGGTGACGTGTTTCTGGCACCGCTCGTCGTACTCGGCGGCCAGCGCCAGCGCCTCGTCGCGCTCTTTGGCCAGCGCCGTCCCCTGCTGGGCGAGCGCCTCGTTTTGCGCCTTTTGATTGTCGATCAGCGTGTGCAGCTCGGTCACGGCAGCGGCCTTGTCCGCGATGAGTTTTTCCCGGTCGGCGGCAAAGGCCTGCTGGCGCTGATTGAGCGTCTGGCGCTCGGCGGCGAAACGCTCGGCGGCATCCGCCTTCTCCCGAAGCAGCATCTCGCGCTCGGTCATCAGGCTGGCGAGCTGGCCCTTCTGCGCCTCGGCGAGCCGGGCGGATTCGGCGAGCGCGGCGACCGCGCGTTCGGCTTCCTGCTGGAAAGTGGCGATCTCCTTCTGCCGGGTTTCATCCAGCGCGGTGAACTGGCGGCGCGCTTCGTCGCGGTCGCGCAGCGCCTGGTCGCGCTCTTCCTGCAAAGGCGCGAGCTGGCCCTCGTGGGTGGCGCGAATCTCGTCGATGCGCGCCACGAGCTGGTCGCGGGAGCCAGCGATTTCCTGGCGTTCGCCGAGGTGCGCGGCGGCGCGGGCCTCGTGCTGTGCGCCGAGCTGGGCGATCTGCGCGAGCGCGGCGTCGCGCTCTTTGAGCAGCCGGTCGCGCTGCGTGGCGAGGCTGTTGAACTGCTTTTTCTGCGTGCTGCTGAGCTTCGCAAACTGCGCGGCGGACTGGTCGCGCTCCTGCACCAGGGCCAGGCGCTGCGTCTCCAGCGCGGCCCGCTCCTTCTCGTGCCCCGCGGCCAGCGCGGCGGCGTGCGCGTCCTGCTCCTCCCGCGCGGCGGCGAGCTGGGCGCGCTGCTCGGCGAGCGAGGCGAGCTGCTCCTGCTGGGCGGCGTTCACGCGGTGCAGCTCGGCCACCTCCACCTGCCGTTCGTCCGCGGCTTTCTGCACGTCCTCCTCCAAACTCCGCAACCGCGCCGCCATCGCCTGCTGCGTGGTGGTGCCCTGGTGCGCGAGCTGCGCTTTTTCGCGGGCCAGCACATCGCGTTCGGCGGCCAGCGAGGCGATCTGCTCGCGCTGCGCGGAAACGATCGGCGTGACCTTCGCACCCGCGGCCTCGCGGTCGGCGATGGCCTGATCGCGCTCGCGGAGGAGCGTCTCGATCTGCTGCCGCTGCTCGTAACCCAGCGCCTGCGCGGCCTGGAGCGCGTGGTCGCGCTCGCGCAGCGCCACGGCGTGCGCCTCATTCAGACCCGAGAGGTGGGTGTCGTGCCCCGCGCGGACTTCGTCGAGATGCGCCATGCTGAGGTCGCGGGCCGTGACGAGGTTCAGGCGCTCGGCGTCCTTCGCGCTGGCGTGCTGGCGGTGGGCGTCGGTGAGTTCGGCAAACTGCGCCATCGCCTGATCGCGCTCGGCGATGAGCCGGTCGCGCTGCTCGGCGAGCGCGGCAAACTGGCGCTTCTGCTCGTCGCTGAGCCGGGCAAAGTGCCCGGTGGCGCGGTCGCGTTCCTCGGCGAAAGCGAGGCGTTCTTTTTCCTGCACATCGGCGAGCGCCTGAATGCGGGCCACGGCGTCGGTGTGCTCCTGCGCCACAGCGGCGCGCTGCTGCGCGAGCGAGGCGAGTTGGCCTTTCTGCGAGTCGAGGAGGTGCTGGAGTTCGGTCAGCTCGGCCAGTTTCCCGGCGGCGAATTTCTCGCGCTCCTCCTCCCGGCGGGCGGCGCGTTTCTCGGCGGCTTTCTGGGCGCTGACGGCCTGCTGGATGAGCTGCGCTTTTTCGCGGGCCAGCACGTCGCGCTCGGCGGCGAGGGAGGCGATCTGCTCGCGCTGCGCGGAAACAACGGGCGTGACTTTCGCGCCTGCGGCCTCGCGGTCGGCGGTGGCCTGGTCGCGCTCGCGGACGGCGGCTTCGATCTGCTGTTTCTGCTCGAGGCCGATGGCGTGCAGCCCGTGCAGCGCTTCGTCGCGCTCGCGGAGCGTCACGGCGTGCTCGCTTTGCAAAGCGCCGAGCCGCTGCTCGTGGGCGGCGCGGAGTTCGTCGAGATGGGCGAGCGCCTGGTCGCGCGCGGCGAGGAGGTTCTGCCGCTCGGCGTCCTTCGCGGCAGCGTGCTGGCGGTGCATCTCGGTCTGCTCGGCAAATTTCGCGGCGGCCTGCTCGCGCTCGGCGATGAGCCGGTCGCGCTGCTCGGCGAACGCCGCGCTTTGGCGCTTCTGCTCCTCGCCGAGTTTGGCGAACTGCGCGGCGGTGCGGTCGCGTTCCTCGGCGAAAGAGGCGCGCTCTTTCTCGTGCTCGGCGACCAGCGCCTGCGCGCGGGCCACGGCTTCGCCATGCTCCTGGGCGTTCGCCGCCCGCTGCTCCGCGAGGGCGGCGAGCTGGCCTTTCTGCGATTCGAGTTCCTGGTCCTTTTCGCCCAAAGCCTGGGCCTGCTGCGCGGCGTGCGCCTGCGCCTGGCTCTGCACGCTGGCCTTCTCGCCCTGGAGATTGCGGGCCTGCGCTTCCTGCTCTTTGGCCAGCGCGTCGCGCTGCTGGGTGAGGGCGGCGGTTTCGCGCTTCTGCGCGTCGAGCGCCTTGGTCAGCGCGTCGATCTGGCGGGCGCTTTCCTGCACGGCCTGCGTCTGCTTTTTTGTCAAAGCGGCCAGCTCTGCCTGTTGTTTCCCGGCAAATTCCTGCGCGCGTCCGATCGCCTCGTCGCGCTCTTTGAGCGCCGCCTGGCGCTGGGCCTGGGCCGCTTCGAGCTGCTGGCGATGCGCCTCTTCGATCTTCGCGATCTTCGCCGCGGCGGGCTGCTCTTTCTTCAGCTCCCCGAGCTGCGCCAGCGCCTGATCCCGCGCCTGCACCGCGGCGGACTGCTCCGCGCGCACGGCTTTGATTTCCTTTTGCTGCGCCTCGCGCACCGCCGCGAGTTCCGCCAGCGCCTTGTCCTTTTCCCCGGCGAGCGCGACCTGCGCCTGCCCGACCTTCGCGGCGCGATCCTGCTGCTCTTTCTCCCGCTGCTGCCAACGCGCCTGCAATTCATCGCGCTCCCGGAGCGCCGCCGCGCGCTCCTGTTCGAGCACCTTGATGCGCTTTTCGTAGTCCGCGCGGAGCTGTTCGAGCTGCGCGCCCGCGGTCTTGTCCTGCCCGGTTTTCTGCGTCGCCGCCGCCGCCTGTTTTTGCAGCTCCGCCTGGAGCTGGCCGACCTGCGCCTGCGCCTGCGCTTTCTGCTCCGCCGCCGCGCTGTGCGCGGATTTCAGCGCCAGCAATTCCTTGGTCCGCACCTCCAGATCCTTCGCCGCCTGCATGGACGCCTCGGCGCTCCGGTTGAGATCCGCTTTCAGCGCCGCGAGCTGCTGCGCCGCCGCCGCCAATTGCGCCGCCAAGTCGTCGTGCTTTTTCCGCGTGGCATCCCGCTCCGCGAGCGCCTTTTTCAACTCCTCCGCGGAAGCCGGATGAGCCTCCGGGTGATGACCATTCCCGTTGCCGTTGCCGTTGCCATTGCCGTTCGCCTTCGAGGCCGTGGCCTTCACATTCTCAATCAGGCGGATGATCGCGCTGCCTTCCGTGCCCATGCGGATCGAGTCCCCCGAGCGCAGGGCCGTCGCGCCCTCCACCGGGCTCTCGCCGTAAAAAGTTCCATTCGTGCTCCCGAGATCGCTGACCGTGAGGTGGTCATGGGTGACGGTGATCTTCGCGTGCTGGCGCGAGATTCCGTGGCAGTCGAGCAGGACATCGCAGGATAAATCCCTGCCGATGACATACTCCCCCGGATCGAGGACGTACCGACCGAGGGCGCGTGCGCCATCCCGGACGATGATTTCAGCTTGTGTGGCCATAGGCTCTTTCGTGTGGTGGTCTGGAGACAGTCTCCAAAGCAGTTTTCTGTCCTACGCTCAATCCCCCCCGCTCACAAGCCGTTTCCACGCCGCAAAAGCGGCCGCTCAGGGTTCGCGATCGGGGTTCCAGAAGCCGTTGTTTTCGTCCGGCCCAAACCACCCGAGATTCTGCGCCTCGGCATCGCCGCGCGCGCGACAGCCAGACACCGGAATTCGTCCGAGTCGCGGCTGCCGTTTTCTCACGGACTACGCCAAACGCAGCGGAGAACGAGCGACCGTTTTCCCATCATTGCAGTAGGTCCATGCTCCCCACCGGAGTGACCCGGCCCACTCCGGCATCGGGCAATTGCAGATCCTCCGTTCCGGGGCAGACCGGCAGGCTTTCGACATGGCCATCGGCGAAAAGCAGGTTGGCGTTGGTTCCATGCCGGAAGTGGATCGTCTTAAAGGACTGTTCGATCATGTAGAACTCCTCCAGCATCGGGTTTTTCGCCGACGCGGGAGCCTGGAAGGTATTCACCTGCGCACAGTCGCCAAAAAGGATAACCCGGGAGGGGCGTTCAATGGTGAGCAGGTTCACATTTGAAAGGAAAAGATTGAAGCCGTATCCCCAACTCGCGCCCTTGAATTTCGGTTTCCACAGGGCCGACCCGTAGGGAAATGCCGGACAAACCGAGATGCCGCCCACTTGGTTCACGTAGGGATAAAGCGGCCCCTTGGTCTGATCGAGAATCCGGTTGCCTTCCGCGCCGCCGCCCGCGCCTTTCGGTTCGAGTCCGAAGAACCAGAGTTTGCCTTCGGGCGTGTTCTGGACGTAGGAAAAAAAGCGCTGCTCGTGATCCCCGAGATAGAGATGCGAAGCCGCTCCGAGCTGACGCAGGCTATTGGCGCAATGAGCCTTTTGCGCCATCGCCCGCATCCGGCCTACACCGGCCAAGACCAACACCGCGAGGACCGCGATAACGCTGAGCGTGACGAGCAGTTCGAGGAGCGTGAAACCGCGGGGTGTCTTCATCTGGCGCGCGCCAGGCTACAGCAAACCGCGGCGGCGGTGGGGCAAAATCGCCGCGCCTAGAATGACGAGCACGGTCGCGCCCGGTTCCGGTACCTGCGCATCCGTTTTTTCGAGGCCTAATTCCCCGGCGAACGCCACGCCGCCGGAACTGAATTTCACGACCCCGCCGGCCCCGATATTCAATGACGAAAGTGTCTGGCTCGCGGAGATGACCAAGGTCGCGTTGGGGTTGACGGTGATCGCCGAGCTGCCCGTGCCGAGGGGGCTCGTAAGAGTGGTGGTGCCGCCGCTGAGGGTCAGCGCCGGAAGATTCTGCACGACCGCGGAAGGGACGGTCACGGCGAGTTTTTGGAACGTCACGTCGGCACTGAGCGTGGGTGGTGCAGAAATATTGTAGCCGTCCTGATACGCCATGATGGCCAAGGCGTTCACTTGGAAAGGCAGGCTCGAATCGTAGCTCGATTCATTGTCCAGATCGAGGACGGGCACCTCCGTCACGAGTGTGGTCAGCGAGCCATTGAGGGCGATCTGCGAGAGCTGGAGCGTAAAGGCGTGGGTGCTCGCCGAGTAGGCTAGACTGAGTTGGAGATTCGTGTTTTGCGGCAAGGCCGTAATGCCCGTCGTGTTGTCCCCCAGATCTGAGCCCGAGCCAAAGATCGTGGCATAGTTGGCAAAGATGTCGCCCGAATTTTTTTGCGCGCCGAAAATTGCCGGAGTCAGGGTCGCGCCGAATCCATAGATCGGCGAAACATTCGGGAAGTAGTTCACCTCGACGGTGTTGAAGGTATTTCGCGATGAAGTGGGCGAGCCCGTCCGGTTTCCGCCCGTCGTGGCCGTGTTCACCAGCCCAAAGGCGAACTGCATCGCCTGATTATCGAGCGCGCTCACATTCGCGAGGCTGAACTGCGCGGAAACCGTAAAGTCCGTGGACGCGCCGAGCGTGAACCCCAGCGGAAGCTGCAGCCGCGAGGTCGCGAGGGACGAGTTGAGATGCACCTTCAGCGAGCCGCCGACATCGCCGGCATAGGCCGCGGCGTCCGTCTGATAGGTGAACTGGGCGTTCGTATTGCTGCCGATTCCGAAATTCCAGGTGCTCAAGGGATTCGCGGAAAAATTCTCCACCAGGGTGAGTCCCGCAGCGGACGTGGCGGCGCTGAAAAGCAGGCCCGAAATGGCGAGGCAGACCGTGGCGAAGAGCCGGGATGTTTTCACTTTTTAGCGAGTGGTGCTCCAGGCTGTCCGACGACGTTTGAGCCCCAGGAAAAGACCGGCGGCAGCGGCGAGAAGCCCCACCGCACCAGGCTCCGGCACGGTGGTGCCGATGAGCGAACCATTGATGCCGACCGCGTTGATTTCGAGCGTCTGTCCGCCTGCCACACCGCTGAAACGCACATAGCCGACCTGCGTGAGACCGAAGCTGCTGTCGATATCGAGCCATGTGCCACCCGCCGAGCCGTCGAAGGTCGCCAGCACCTGTGCGTAGGTCTCGCCGTCGAAATCCGACAGAGTCCCGGTGAAGGGCTTGCCGAAGTCCGCATCGACCGGGCTGAGCGGCGCGGGGTCAAAGGCTCCGGTGGAGTTCGCGTAGTAATTGCCCGGCAGGTTGAAGAGGATGGGAGCCCCGCCGTTCAAGGCATGCCAGGTCAGATTGTCCGCGCTGACCTCCACCACCGCGCTATCCGCGCCGAAGACCGAGGCTGTCGCGTCCGTGGTTCCGTTTGGGTACGCGCTATCGGCCAGTCCGACGTTTTCCCAAATGCCAAGTTCGCGGACTCCGGCCGTGTTATTCACGAGCACGTAGTTGGTGAGTTGGAGCGTGAGCTGGCCACCTTCACCGATGCGCGCGAGCTGGCTGGTGCCAAAGTGCGGGTTGAAAGGCGTGAACGGGCCGAAACCAGTTTCGGCTGCGGGCTTGCCGAGCGCCGCGGTCGGGTCGGTAAACGCGCCCACGCCGGTTCCCGCAGTGTAGCTCACGACAGCCGTGGCGAAGGATTCCGCCGCGCGAGCGGACGGCACGATGGCGGCGATGAACGCCGCGGAGATGATGACTAGTTTTTTCATGTATTGGTTTCTTGGTTGGGTTGGTGAGAAACCAGAACACGACACGGCGCGAGAGCGCCGCGGCGAGCG
>JAYWEB010000315.1:0-8978 GCA_043779575.1 Chthoniobacter sp.
TCGCTCGCCCAACAAACCGCCGCCCATCTGCGCGCGAAGCTGCACGCCGGGCACTGGGGCGGGAAGCTGCCGGGCGTGCTCCGGCTCTGCACCGAGCTGGGGATTGCTCATTAGGTAGTGATTGCGACTTGGTGAGCAAATAAAACAAGATGCTGGCGGCGAGCTTGGCGAGTTTCTTGGTGTAGCAATGGGTCTTGCGGCCGAGGCGGTTGTTGTGACTTTCGATGGTAAAGGTGTGGACCTTGCCTGGCAGGTGGTGGTGCTGCGGGTGCCCTGAGCGGAGTCGAAGGGGGCGAAGCTCAGACCGCAGGGCTGCCAGAAGTCGGTGCAGAAGGTGAGGTGCGCGCCGGGAGGAAGCTGCACATCCAGCGGACGAGGTCAGATTTCCCAGCGCGCGGTTACGGCGCGGTGACCATCTTGCGCACGAGCCAGCTCGGGGTGGCGTTCTTCACGACCATCTGGAGGTCGAGCTGCTTCCTCTTGCCGTCGTCGTCGTAATAGATCGACTCGGTGTTGTTCACGATGCCCACGACCGCGCCGCGCTCGTCGAGCACGGGGCAGCCGCTGGAGCCTTTGGCAAAGTCCGCGGTGATCGCCATGTACGCCTGGTCGCCCGCCGCCTCGCGCCAGACGGTGTGCCGCGCGACGGTGCCGGTGGTGAGCATGTAAAAGCGGTCGTCGGGGTGGCTCATCACGACCACCGGGGAGCCGACCGGGGCGGCAGCTGGCGCGAGCGGGAGCGCGGGGAGTTTCACGTCGGCGGGGAGGTCGAGTTGGAGAATCAGGAGGTCGTTTATCGGGTCGGCGGCGAGCACTTCGCGGACGGGAAAGACGCGGCCATCGCGGGTCATCGCCACGAGCCCGCGCGAGCCGTGTTCCTTGGCCACATGCTGGCAGGTCACACACACGCCGTTCTCCCCGACGACGAACGCGCCCGCAGCCACGCTGAAGCGCGTCTCCTTGGATTTGCCCTCGCGGAAAAACTCCCCGAGCACGAGCGTCGCCGCCTCGGCGCGCGCCGCGACCTCCGGCCACGCGAGCTTTCCCCCGGCCGGCTCGGCCAACCGCAGCGGACAGGTCGCCCGCTCGAAGGTCAGCTTTTTGATCCGCTCCGCCGCGAGCAGCTTCCAGCCTTCGGCTTCGAGAAAAAGCTCGATCTCCCGGTCGTCGAACGGCTGTCCCGCGACGGGCGCGCGCGCGACGAGCTGGACCTTTTTCGCGTTGGCTTTGGGCCGGTCCGCGCCTTTGGCACTGGCGGGCGCATCCGCAGTCCTGGCCACCGCGGCGAGCAGCGCGCACAGCACGGAGCACAAAACAATTTTGGTCATCCGCCCATGCTGGGCGAGTCCGCGCCCCTTGGCCAGCCCGCGGAATCCCGTTCTCTACTCCGCCAGCGCCCGCGTCAGCAGACGCACGAACGGCGCGGCGGCGGCGCGGCCGGTGGCGAGGACTGCGCCGTGATCGAGCGCACCCGCGCCGAGTCCCGCGCCCATATTTGTGAGACAGGAAAACGCCGCGACCTCCATCCCGAGCGCGCGGGCCTGGATGGCCTCCAGCACGGTGCTCATGCCGACGGCATCGGCTCCGAGCACGCGGAGCATGCGGACTTCGGCGGGCGTTTCGTACTGCGGGCCGGGGAGGCTGGCGTACACGCCTTCGTGCAGCGCGATCTTTTCCTCCGCGGCGAGCCGCGCAAAGCGCGCGCGCAGCTCCGGCGCATAGACTGCGCTCATGTCCGCAAAGCTGGCTCCGCCCGTCAGCGGCGAGGCGCCGGTGAGGTTGAGATGGTCGCTCAGCAGCATCCACGACCCCGGCGCGAAGTCCGGGCGCAGGGAGCCGGCGGCGTTCGTGAGGATGAGCTTTTTCACCCCGAGCGCCTCCATGAAGCGCACGGCGGCGGCGACCTCTTCCGCCGTGCGGCCTTCGTAAAGATGCACGCGGCCCTGCGCCACGAGCACGCGCTTTCCGGCCAGCCGGCCGAAGACAAATCGCCCGGCGTGGCCGGCCACGGTGGAGAGCGGGAGGCCGGGGATTTCGTCGTAGGGCAGGCTGAGGATCGCGTCCACTTCATCCACCACCGAGCCGAGCCCGGAGCCGAGCACGAGGCCCCACTCGGGGTTGAAATCGCGGACGGCTTTGGGCAGCACTTCGGCGTCGAGGGAAAGTTGCATGGCGGGTTACGCGGTGACGCGGCGGAGGAGTTGGCAGAGCATTTCCAGGCGCGGCAGGAGCGCGCCGGCGGCCACGCCCTGGCGCCACGGCTCGCCCCAGATCGCCTCCACCTCCACGGGCCGTCCCTCCTGCCAGTCGATCATGGAGGATGGCTTGTAGCGCTTCATCGCGTAGCTGCGCTCGATCTGGTGGTCTGCGAAGGAGTCCGGAATTTCGTGGCCCAGCCGGCGCGCGGCATCGAGCGCCTCGGCGATGAGATCGCGCGCGACTTTGCGCAGGCCGTCGTCGGCGAGCACGTCGGCCACGGTGGCGCCGTGTGCGGCGATGGAGAGGCCGTTGAAGGGGATGTTCCAAAGCAGCTTGCGCCAGCGCTCGGTCAGGAGATTCTCCACGGCGCGCGCCTCGATGCCGGCGCGGCCAAACGCCTCGACGATCGCGCGGACGCGGTCGCTCGCGGGGCGGCGGAATTCGCCGATGGAAATCGAGCCCGCGTCGAAGTGGTCGATCACGCCGGGCGCGGTGCGGTTCAGGCACACAAAGCAGAGACCGCCCATGACGCGCTCTTCGCCCCAGCGGGCGGCCAGGAACTCCTCGTTGCCCAGGCCATTTTGCAAAGTCAGCAGCGCGGTTTTCTCGCCGAGCAGCGGCGGCACCAGTTCCTCCAGCGCCGCGTTGGCGGTGGCTTTGAGCCCGATGAGCACCACATCGACGGGGCCGATTTCCGCCGTCGAGCCAAACGCCGCCACCTTCGGCAACGTCACGGTTTCGCCGTGCGTATGGATCGTCAGCCCGCGCTCCCGCACCGCCGCGAGATCGGCCCGCATGAGGAAACGCACGTCGTAGCCGGCATGGGCCAGGATGCCGCCGTAGTAGCAGCCCACAGCTCCGGCACCCACGACGGCGATTTTCAAATCAGTTGGATTCATCGCGCGGAAAATCCCCGGCAGCCCGCGCACTTGCAACCCCGCATCCGGCGGACACTGGAAAAATGTGCGCCGACAGAAGCAGGTAGGCAAACTGCGGCTCGGAAATTTTCCTGACACCAATCTTCCTGACAAAAATTCTTCCGGACCCCGCCGCCGCACAAAGCTCTCGCCTTTTTCCCAATCACCCGCCATTTTTCGCGCATGAAAATACTCACCCTCATCCTCGCCGTTTCCACACTCAGCTTCGCCTCCTGCGCCAGCGCCCCGAAAAAGTCCGCGGACAACTGCCCGGAAAAGTCTGGAAAATGCTGCGCCAAGGGCAACACCAAAGCCTGCCCCAAGGATGCCGCGCACTGCGCACCGAAGAAAAAATCCTCGTAGGCGACGGTCCCAAGCTGAACCCCATCTCGATCTGGCCCGGTCCGGAGGGCATTCCCTTCGGCCCGCGTTTGTTCGTCCATAGACAATCCCCACCCTTCCCATGAAAACTCTCACCACTTTCCTCGCCCTCGCCCTGCTCAGCCTCAGCGCCCTCGCCGCCGACGGCCCGATCCGCCACGTCGTCCATTTCAAATTCAAGGCCGACGCCGACCAGGCGCAGGTCGCGAGGGTCGTCGCGGAATTCGCCGCGCTGAAAGCGAAGATCCCCGTCGTCGAGGCGCTCGAATACGGCACCAACGTCAGCGCCGAAGGCCACGACAAGGGCTTCACCCACTGCTGGATCGCCACCTTCAAGAACGCCGCCGACCGCGACGCCTACCTTGTCCACCCCGACCACACCGCCTTCGTCGCCCTGCTCAAGCCCGTCCTCGAAGACGCGCTGGTGATCGACTTCGTGGTGCAGAAATAAGCGACCGCGAAAAGCATCCGAGGGAAAGCATCGACTATGCGCTTGCCGGTGAGGCGGGCGCGGAAAACCGGCCGCTCGATCACGTCGAAGGCGACGCCTGAGCCGAAAGAATTCAGTCCACGAAAAGCACGGAGAGGCACGAAAGGGTTTACTGGCAGAACTTGCCGCAGATTTACCCGGTCAGATGAGAACACCGTACGGTCAATGAGCGGCGGAAGACAAAACCGCTCCGCGCGGGCGGAGATTTCGTGGCTTTCGTGCTTTTCGTGGACCACTCCACTGGATTGTTCCGGCGGAGCGTCGAGGAAACTCAGCGGGATCTACGCAAACGCGGGAGTGCCAGCCGCGGCCGCGGCCTCACTTCGCCGCCGGCGCGGCGGGAGCACCCGGTGCCTTGCCCCAGATTTCTTTCACCGTGATCGGGTCAAAGGCTTCTGCGATCTTCGTCTCGCCCTTGAAAATCTGCACCCCGTAGCCCACGAATTTCACGCCCGCGGCCGCGGTTCGCTTGTGCGTTTTTGGATCGGTCTTCGCCTCCGTCAACACCTGCGGTTTGGAAAATCTGGTTTCTTGGACATCCGTGCCGCGCGCTTTGATCGTCGAGAGCAGCTCTCCCTCCTCAATCACTTTGGGGGCCTTTTCCGCCATGTCGCGCCCAATGAGGGTCCATTTAACCTTGAGCACGAGTTCCTCCACGGAGCTGCTGGAGAGCGTGATCTTGAGCTTGCGTTTCGTGGTTTTTTTGTCGGGCTCACTATCCGTCTGCGACGGCTGCTCGACCCGGATGTTCACCGGACTCAAATCGGCGCGGACATTCGTGGAAAAGGAAACGGCGGCGACAACCGCCACGAGGAGGGATTTGGAAATAAGCATGGGCGTGTTTTGCAGATCGGTCCCGACGCTGCAAGGGCAACGTGCCGAATATTTTCGTCCATGGCCCTTTTCTCCAAAAGGGGCGGCGCTCCCCCGCGCTCGCTTATCGGCCGTTCCCATGTAGAAAGGCCGCCACGCTTTTGCACCCGATCCGCCACCTCTACTTTCACATCCCCTTTTGCCCGAAGCTCTGCCCCTACTGCTGCTTCTATGTGGAAACGGGCGCACGAAATAAGACGACCGCCTTTCTCGATGCCCTGCTCCGCGAAGTCGCCGACGCCGGCCAGCGGTTCGCGCTGCGCCCGGAGACGATCTATTTCGGCGGCGGCACGCCCAGCGCGCTCAGCGTGGAGCAGCTCGACTACCTCCTCGGCGGACTCCGCGCGCGCCTCGACCTGAGCGCGCTCACGGAGTGGACCTTCGAGGTGAATCCCGCCACCGTCCGCCCGGAAAAAGCGCGCCTGCTCCACGCCGCGGGCGTCACCCGGATCAGCCTCGGCGTGCAGTCTTGGGACGACACTCTTTTGAAAACCCTCGGTCGCGTCCACGACGCCGCGCAGGCCGAAAAGACCTACGCCATCTTACGCGCCGCCGGGTTGGAAAACATCAACATCGACCTCATGTTTGCCGTCCCCGGCCAGACGCCCGCGCAGTGGGCCGCCACCCTCGCGAAAACCATCGCCCTCCAGCCCGAGCACATCTCCTCCTACTGCCTGACCTACGAGCAGGACACCGCCTACTTCCGCCAGCTCCAGCTCGGCACTTTCAAACAGGACGACGACCGCGACGCCGACCTTTTCGAGACGACCATGGACGCGCTCACCGCCGCCGGCTTCGCCCAATACGAGATTTCCAACTACGCCCGCCCCGGCCGCGAATCCGTCCACAATTTCGCCTACTGGCGCGGCGCGGACTACCTCGGCTTCGGCCCGAGCGCCTTCTCCACCGTGGGCCTGCGCCGCTGGCAGGCGCTGCCCGACACGGCCACCTACACGAGCCGGATTCTCGCCGGGGCGAGCGTCGAGCATTTCGTCGAGGAGCTTTCACCCGCGACCCGCGCCGGGGAGATCGCCGCCTTTGCCATCCGCACCCGCGACGGCCTCGCCAGTGCCGATCTCGCCCGCTGGACCGAGCCGCTCCGGGAGTTTCACGAACTCGGTTTCCTCGAACACCGCGGCGACCGCGTCGTCCTCACCCGCCGCGGCAAACTGATGGCCGACGCCGTGGCGGAAGCGTTCGTATAGCCCCGCTCACGCGCCGCGATAGCTGCACCGCGCGGTCGGCGTCTCGTGAATGACGATCTCCGCCAAGCCAGGGCAGAGCGGCGCGAGCTTCTGCCAAAACCACGCGGCCATGTTTTCAATCGTGGGATTCTCCAAGCCCGCGATCTCATTCAGATACGAGTGGTCGAGCAGCTCCACGAGCGGACGCATGGCCCGCCCGATCACCGCGTGGTCGTAAAACCAGCCCGTCACCGGATCGACCTCGCCCTCGACAGACACCTCCACCTTGAAGCTGTGGCCGTGCATCTGCCGGCACTTGTGACCCTCCGGCGCGGTGGGCAGCGTCTGGGCGGCTTCGAAGGTGAAATCTTTCGTCAGGCGGACTTGCATCGGCGGACTTTGCACCAACCGCCGCGCGCAGGGCACGCAGAAAACCCCTCACTGCACCTCAAACTCGGCATGCACGATCGTGATGATGTCCTTTTCGAGCGACGACGTGTCGTTGTTGCCTTCGTCGGATGTGCCGGTGGAGTTGGCGGGGTTGATATTGATGATGCCCATGTCGGCGACGATCAGCTTGCCGATGGCGACGTTGCCCGCGGAGCGCAGAATATTCTCGGCGCGGGTGCGGGCGTCCTTGGCCGCCGCCGCCAGCATCTCCAGCTTCAGCTCGCTGAGCCGCGTGTAGAAATACCGGGGATCGCCGGAGTTCACCGACACGCCCTCCTCCAGCAGCGAGGTGATCTCGCGCGAGGCCTTCTCGATGCGCGTCATGTCCGTCGAGCGCACCTCGATGACCTCCTGGGTGAGAAAGCCCTTGGAAACCTTCGTTTCGGTGCGGACGGGGACGGTGATTCCGGGCACCACTTTCTCCGTGACGACTTTCTCGAACACTTCCTCGAAGGTGGTTTTTTGCGGTTTGATCTCCTCGGGCTTGATGCCCTGCGCGATGAGGAAAGCCACCGCCTTTTCGCGTCCCTCACGCAGCGTCACATAGGCGGCCGTGCGCTCGGGCGCGCGCGCCTCGATGACGGCGTGCCATTGGATGAGGTCCGAGACGATCCGCTTCTTGGCCGAGCCGGTGACGCGGATGTTGTGTTTTTCGGGAGCGCGCACCGCGCGCCAAGTGCCGGCGGCGATGCCGGTGGCCCAGACCAAGCCGATGGCGAGGGCCACGACTCCGATGAAGCGGAGGTCGATGCGGCGGGCGGTGGATGGGCGGGTGGGTTCGGGTTGGTTGGTCATGGGTTGGTTGTGTTGGTAAAGCTCGGACCGGGTTTGCACCCGAAAAATCGTCGCACGGGAGGGAAACGCCGGAAGCGTCCGCAATCTTTCAAAAAGATTGCGCGTCCCGGAATGTTGGGGCGGAGCACGGTCGAAAAACTCGGTCATCCTGAGCGGAGTTCCGTGCGGGCGAAGGCGGGACGGAACGCAGTCGAAGGACCTCTAACTATTCCGTGGGCGGAGGGGGCAAGCGCGATGCGCTTTCACCCACCGCCTCCGCCCGCGAAAAGTTAGAGGTCCTTCGACTGCGCTACGCCCGCCTTTCCGCCTCCGCTCCGCTCAGGATGACGGAGTTTTTTCCACCTCCGCTCACCAGCGCCCCACCGCTCACCACTCACCACTCACCGTTCACCGCTCACCCCGCTCACCCCTCCACCGGCTCCATCTCCAGCTCCCGCATGAGCTTCGCCGTTTCGTCGGCGGGCCGGGCGGGCGCTTCGTTGTGGGCGAGGAGCATGTAGATGGCGGGCAGGACGAAGAGGGTGAAGAGCGTGCCGATGATCATCCCGGAGACGAGGACGATGCCGATGCTGTTGCGGGCGCCGGCGCCGGGGCCGTGGGCGAGGACGAGCGGAAAATGGCCGGCCACCGTGGCGACGGAGGTCATCAGGATCGGGCGCAGGCGGGTGCCGGCGGCCTCGGTGACGGCGGTGAGTTTGCCGGTGCCGGTCGCGCGCAGGGAGTTGGCGAACTCGACGATGAGGATGCCGTTTTTCGCGACCAACCCGACGAGCGTGATGAGGCCGACCTGGCTGTAAATATTCAGCGTGGTGAACCCCATGAACGCGAAGAGCAGCGCGCCGGTCAGCGCGAGCGGGACGGAGCCCAAGAGGATGACCAAAGGATCGCGGAAGCTTTCGAACTGCGCGGCGAGGACGAGGAAGATGAGGATGAAAGAGACGACGAGCGTGCCGAGCAGCGTGCGGCCTTCGCGGCGGAGCTGCCGGGCCTCGCCGGCGTAGTCCACGCCAAAACCTTTCGGCAGGATTTTTGCGGCCTCGGTTTCGAGGACTTTCAGCGCCTGATCGAGCGTGATGTGCGGCGGGATCGCGCCCTGGATTTTCGCGGAGTTCAATTGCTGAAACCGGTTCAGCGTGCGCGGCTCGGCGGATTGTTTGATCGTGGCGAATGTGGAGAGTTGCACGAGTTTGCCGCCCGGCCCGCTGACGTAGAAATCGCGCAACTGCTCGGGGTTCAGCCGCTCGCCGCGTTTGACCTGCGGGATGACTTTGTAGCTGCGGCCCTGGATGCTGAAGCGGTTCACGTAATGGCCGCCGAGCATGGTGCCGAGGTCCGCGCCGACCTGCTGGAGATTGAGGCCGAGCGAGGCCACCTTGTCGCGGTCGAAGACGATCTCGGCCTGCGGCATGTCGTATTTCAAATCGGTGTCGGCAAAGATGAACCGCCCGCTGGCCATAGCTTTCCCGACGAGCTGCTGGGCAAAGCCGAGCAGTTCCGCCGGCTCGGCGGTGGAGGAAATGACGAACTCGACGGGGAAATTCGCGCCGCCGGGCAGGGGCGCGGGCGTGGTGGCGATGACCTGCACGCCGGGCACCGCGCCGAGTTTGGCAAAAGCCTCCGGCATCATCTGCTCGGGCGTGCGCCGCCGCTCGCTCCACGGTTTCAAGCCCATGCCGGAGAAGCCGCCAA
>JAYWEB010000316.1:0-23528 GCA_043779575.1 Chthoniobacter sp.
GAAAATCAAACTCACTTCCATCCTCTCCCTGATTGCCCTGAGCGCCTCCGCGTTCGCCGCCGACTGGCAGGCCGACTACGCGCGGCTTTTGAAAAAATATGTGTCTTCCGGCGGCGTGAAATACGCCGAGTGGAAGGCGAACGCCGACGATGTGAAAGCGCTGCAGGGCGTCGTCGATGGCATCGCCGCCGCGCCCGCCTCCACCGCCAAGAGCAAGGAGCAACTGGCCTTTCACCTCAATGCCTACAACGCGTGGATCCTCCAGGAGGCCGTGGCGAAATACCCGACGAAGAGCGTGAAAGACCTGGCCTTCACCTTTTTCCTCACGAACCGCCTCACCGTCGCGGGCACGAAAATGAGCTTCAACAAACTGGAGAAAGAGATCATCCGCCCGCGCTTTGCCGAGCCGCGCATCCATTTCGCCCTGAACTGCGCGAGCCGCTCCTGCCCGCCGCTGCGCAGCGAGCCGTACGACCCCGCGAAGCTGGACGCGCAGCTCGACGAGCAGGCCCGCATCTACGTGAACAGCCCGCTCGGCGTGAAGCCCGAGGGCGACGGCGCGGCGCTCTCGAAAATTTTCGACTGGTACAAAGAGGACTTCGGCGGCGACGCGGCGGTGGCGGCGTTTCTGAAAAAGTACCGCGGCGGGAAAGCGGACTTTAAGAAAATCAGCTATCAGGATTACGACTGGGGGCTGAACGAAACCAAATAGATGATCCGCGCCGCTTTCTTCCGCTCCCGCCGCACCGCCGCCCTCGTCGCCACGGCCCTCCTCGCCGGCCCGGCGCTGGCCGAGTCTTTCAAAATGGAAGGCTCGCCGGTGCTGGCGCACGTGATGATCGCCGCCGCGCCGGCGCTGCGGAAGCAGGGGATCGAGATCAAGGTCGCGGTGGAGGGGAGCAGCACGCATGCGGTGATCCACATGGGCGATGAGCTGGTGGATTTCGCGCTCACCACGCGGGCGCTCACCGGCAAGGACCGCGCGAATTTCCCCGAGCGGGAGTTCAAGGAATACCGCCTCGGCATGCAGGCCATCGCCTTTATCGTGCCGACCGATGTGTGGGAAAGTGGCGTGCGCGCGCTGTCGAAGGCGCAGTTTCAGGCGATCTACGAGGGGAAGATCAAGAGCTGGAAGGAACTCGGCGGCGCGGATGTGCCGATCAAGTTTTTCAACACCGAGCGCGGCAAAGGCCTGTGGGAGCTGCTCTTTACCTGGGTCTATGAGGAAACGCGCAAGACGCCGCTCGGGGCGTTTCCCATCACCGTCGAAAGCGAGGACGCGCGCAACACCGTGCAGTTCACCAGCGGGGCCCTCGCGGTGGCGTCGATCAACTGGATCGACGGAAAGAAAATCCACGGCCTCGCGATCAAGGACGAGAGCGGGGCCGTGATCGAGCCGACCGCGGCCAACGCGGCCTCCGGCAAATACCCGCTGGCCCGCCCGGCGATGATCGTCGTCGGCGAGACGCCGGTCGGCGGAAAAAAGAAGGTCATCGACTTCCTCCTCAGCCCCGCCGGGCAGGAGATCGTGTCCCAGAGCGACCTCATCCCGCTCCAAGACCTCGCGCCGAAGTAACCGCGCGGCCCTTTACCCAAAAAGCGCGCGGCACAGCGCGACCGACGCGATGACCGCCACCGCGTCCGCCGTGAGCCCGGCGATGATCGCGTGCCGCGTCCGGCGGATCGCCACGCTGCCGAAGTAAACCGCCAGCACGTAGAACGTCGTCTCCGTGCTCCCGTAAATCGTCGCCGCCATCTTCGCGATCAGGCTGTCCGCGCCGAGGCCGGGGCGGTTCACCAGCTCCACGAAAAGCCCCTGCGTGGCGCTCCCGCTCAGCGGGCGGAGCAGCACCAGCGGGAGCAGGTCCGCGGGGAAACCGACGCGCGCCAGCCACGGGCCGAGCGCGCCCGTCACGGCCTGGATCACCCCCGCTTCGCGCAGCATGCGGATGGAAACGAGCATCGCCACGAGGAACGGAATGATCCGCGTCGCCGTGGCGAACGCCTCCTTCGCGCCATCCGTGAACTGCTCGTAAACCTTCACCCCGCGCAGCGTCGCGTAGAGCGGAAGGAAAGTGAGCAGCCACGGCACCGCGATCAGCGACACCGTTTTCACCGCGCGCAGCACCGGCTTCAGCGTGAGCGGCAGATCGGGGAAAAGGTCCGCGTAGCGCCAGTCGGCCCCGAGCAGCTTCGGGATCCACGCCATCGCCTCCGGCGCAAAAATCAGCGCGCAGATCAGCGCGAAAACGCCCGTGTGCGCGAGCAGCACCAGCCGCTTCGCCGTGGTCATCGCAGCCACCGGCGTCTCCTCCGGCGGCGCGGGCTCGGCCACGGGCCCGGCACTTTCCTCCACGCTCCCGGCGTCCGGCGGCCCCGGCGCAAACAGCGGCAGCTTTTCCAAAACCTTCGCGGCGATGATCCCGCACGTCAGCCCGATCGTCGTCGCCAGCACCGCCGCCGGCACAAACCCCGTCGCGTCTTTCGCCCCCGCGATCGCGAGGATGCTGATCGCCGTCGTCGGCAGGAGCTGGATCGACGCCGTATTGATCGCGAGGAACGTACACATCGCGTTCGAGGCCGTGTCCTTGCGCGGGTTGAGCTGCTGGAGCAGCGCCATCGCGCGCAGCCCGAGCGGCGTCGCCGCGTTGCCCAGCCCGAGCATGTTTGCCGCCATGTTCATCACCATCGCCCCCATCGCCGGATGCTCCGGCGGCACCTCGGGAAAAAGCCTCCGCAGCACCGGCCGCAGCGCCCGCGCGATGATCTGCACCAGCCCGCCGCGCTCCGCCAGCCGCATCATCCCCAGCCACATCGCCATCAGCCCCACGAGTGGCAGCGCGATGGTCATCACGGCATCCTTCGCCGTTTGAAACGCGCCCGTCGTCACCGCATCCAGCCGTCCCGTGAAGCCGCCGACGAGCACGGCGACGAGCAGAAAAAAGAGCCAGATATAGTTCAGCATCGGGCGCGGAGCATGCCGGAGCCCGGCGGCGCGAGGCAAGGCGGGCGTGCGGCGGGTCGTGGTTCAGTTCGAAAAAACCGTCATCCTGAACGGAGTTTCGCCGTGGGCGAAGGCGGGGGCGAAACGGAGTGAAGGATCGCTGACTGTAAAGGGCGGAGGCGGTCTGGTGAAATGTGCGTCCCATGCTCCGCACCGCCTCCGCCCGCGTTACAGTCAGCGATTCTTCACTCCATTCCCGCCCGCCTTCGCCCACCGGGAATTCCGTTCAGAATGACGGCGTTGTTTTTTGGGCTCCGCACCGCCTTGCCCCCTCTGCGTCCTCGGCGTCTCTGCGCCTCTGCGTTAAAAAAATCCCCAATACCGCTAACAAACCCAACCCTCATCCGTCTTACCCTCCGAAACGATGTCTCCCGCCTCGCCATATCCACCCGCCCGCCGGATGCTTCGCCGATGATTCCACCGCCCCACCCCCATGGCCGTGCCAGCGTCTGACGAAACCAACCGGCCGGTGCCCGAATGGGCGACCATCGAGCAGGTCTTTGCCGCGCTCGAAGCGCCGCTGCTCGCCTATGCCCGGCGGCTCGTGCGGGATTTCAGCCAGGCGGAGGACATCGTGCAGGAGGCCTTTATGAAACTTCACGCCCAATTCCAAAACGTCCTCACCCCGCAGCCCTGGCTCTACCGCATCGTCCACAATCTCGCCGTGGACCACCAGCGCCGCGCCAGCCGCCTCGTCCTCCTCGGCGACCCGCGCGACGGCGACCCCGGCCCGCTCGCCGACGCCACCGACTCCCAGCCTTTGCCCGACGAACAGATCGCTCGCTGGGAGGGCATCGGCCTCGTGCGGCTCGTCCTCGAGACGCTCGACGACCGCAGCCGCGACATCATCCGCCTGCGTTTCCACGAGGAGCTTTCCTATAAAGAGATCGCCGACCGCACCGGGCTGACCACCGGGCATGTCGGCTACCTGCTCCATCACGCGCTGAAAAGCATGGCCCTGGAGCTGGAGAAAACGGAGGTCGCACGATGAACCCCGAACCCACCCCGACCCCGCGCGAGCAGATCGAGATGCGCCTTACCGCGCTGCTCATGGGCGAGCTTTCCGCGGAGGAAACCGTCGCGCTGCACGCGCTGATGGCCGCCGATCCCGAGCTGGCGCGGCTCCATGCGCGGCTGCGTCAGGCCATGGCGCTCCTGCGCGAAGCCACCGCCGAGCCCGAGCCCGCCACGCCCACCCCAGCCCGCCTTTCCAGCGAACGCCGCGAGCGCCTCCTCGCGCATTTCAAAGGCCCCGCGCCCCAGCCCGCGACCATCGTCAAAGCGCCGCGTCGGGATTGGTCGTGGGTGCTGCCGCTGGGCGTGGCCGCGTCGGTGGTTTTCATTCTCGCGGGGCTGAGCCTGCCGACCTTTTCCCGCGCCCGCCGCAGTGGAAACGCCGCTCGCACACTCGCGGAAAGTGCCACGGAAGCTGTCATAGGGCAGATTCGCGGAGCCGACGAAAAGGCCGCTTGGGCTTCGCAGCCCGGACAGGTGCGGACTTACGACTATTCCGGGCAAGCCTCTCAGCCCAATGACAAACTGCATTTAGTAGTTGATCTGACCAAATTCGGAAGCGGCGCGTTGGCTCTCGCTCCCGCCGGCAAATCCCAATCCAGCGCGCTCTATCTCCCGCCCACCACCGACGCGCCTGCGAGCGGGGAACCCGCGGCGCCACCGCCGATGCCGGGTGCGTCCATGGCGAGAGCTGGCGGTGGCGCGCAGACCCCGGATGGGACGGTTGATTCGTCCAGAGGCAAAGTCGGTGGTGCGAGCCCAGTGACGGCTGGCAACCGCAGTGGCTCCGCCGCGATTTTTGCCCGTGGCGTTGACGCACGCCTCTTCGATGATCTTAATCATCCCGTCTTTCGCGACGGTGTGCAGCCCGATGCCGAGCAGATCGCCGCTTCCAGTTCCGTGCCCGTCACGCCGCCCATTGCGCCCCCGCCCCTTGCTTCGGAACCAGCGCTTCCGATTCTTGGCGACATCCCTTTTGTCGGGCGCCTGTTTTCTACCGCCGGGAAACCGTCTGCTCCCCAATCGAACGCGAACGAATACCAGCGCTCGCCGCAAGACAGCAAACCCGGTGATCAGATCGTTCTGAGCACCGCCAAGTCCTACGAGGGCGCAACCGTGATTAGCGGCGGCACGCTCGCCCTCAATCGGCAGACGGACGCCACGGTGAAAAACGCCCCCGTTTCGGGCGGTCGGAGGAACGCGTCCATGGAGTATCAGTTTGGAAATGAGGCACCCGATAACCGCGAACGCTTGGCCGCTGACGGGGCTGCTGGCAAAAAGCAAAACCATACCGCCGCGTTCCCGGTGACGCCGACGACCCCCCCAGCATTCGAAAAAGGCGAATTGGCGGGCGACCTCGCGTGGACGCTGGACCCTGCTCTCCCAGCCACGGAGTTCGAGGGATTCATCAACTACGGTACCCCGATTACCAAAGAACCTGCGGAACCGGCAGCTCCAGCCCTCCGTCCTGACGGCAGCTCCATTGCGCTCAACACTCGCTCCGGCGACCGAGCGCAGCTCGAAGTAGTGCGGGAGTTCCGGTATCTCAGCGAGTCCGAGCCATCGCAAAAACCGGCGGCGCAGTCGGGCAAGAATGGTCGGGACAAGGGCGAACTGGCGGCACATCCGGCTGGCGGCGAAAAACAACCCGAGATCGAGACCAAGCATGTGGAGATCACACAGAACAATCTGAAGGAACTCAGCTACGACTGGCTTCTCGGGCGTCGCTCGGAGGGTGAAGCGGAAATCGAGACGCGAGATCAAAAGACGGGCAAGCCCCCAACTGCTCCGGGTGCGCTGCCGGTAGAGGCAGTGTCTGGTCTTCGGGATGGGACGTTTATGCGGGGAGTCGATCCTCGCGGCCCCAATGCCTCGCACGAAGCCAAGGAAAATCCGGTCGTCGGCACGGTTAAGTTCTGGACGGACGATGAAACCGCCAAAGTGAATATCAACACCGCGTCGGAGGGAACCCATTGGGACGAAGCCGCCGACCCGCGCCGCCCCGCGAACAAGGCAGAGGGCGAGAAGATGCAGCAGCCGGTCAAGATGCTGGAAGCACTCCAGCCAGACGCACCGGAGGAGAAAATGGAACTCGCCCCGATGCAGAAGTTGCCCAAACAGGCGCGCCTTTACAAGACGATCGATGAATTGCGGTTGGAGCCGAATGAGCAGGCGAAGGAGTGGAGTGAGACGAAGCCTGATGCTGCGAAACTCAAGGAACGTGCCGCGCACGCGGTGCCCGCTGCCACACCCAAACCGGTGGAGGTCGCCAAGCCGCAGAAGCAAAACCAACTCGCGCAGCAAGCGGAGGAAATGGATGAAAAGGTTCCAGCGGAGAAGCCCGCCCAGCCCGCCGCGATCCCGCAGCCGGAGGTGGCGACGAGCGCGAACGCCTTCTCGACCTTCTCGCTCAATGTCAGCGACGTGGCTTTCAAGCTCGCGGCGGCGAGCCTGGAGCAGGGGAAAATGCCGGAGCTGGCGACGGTGCGGAGCGAGGAGTTCATCAACGCCTTTGACTACCGCGATCCCGAGCCCGCCGCCGGTGCGCCGCTGGCGTTTGCGGCGGAGCGGGCGCGCTATCCTTTCGCCCAAAACCGCGACCTGCTGCGGCTCTCCGTGAAGACCGCCGCCGCGGGCCGTCAGCCGGGCCGTCCGCTGAACCTCGTGCTGCTGCTCGACAATTCCGGCTCCATGGAGCGCGCCGACCGCGTGCGCATCCTGCGCGAGGCGCTGCGGGTGCTCGCCGCGCAGTTGCAGCCGCAGGACCGGCTGAGCGTCGTCACCTTTGCCCGCACCCCGCGGCTCTGGGCCGATGGCGTGGCGGGCGACAAGGCCGCGGAAGCCGTGGCGCGCGTGGGCGAGATCACCCCGCAGGGCGGCACGAACCTCGCCGCCGCGCTCGACCTCGGCTACGCCACGGCGCTGAAGCACTGCCAGCCCGGCAGCATCAGCCGCGTGGTTTTGCTCACCGACGGCGCGGCGAATCTCGGCGACGTGAACCCGGACGCGCTCAAGCGCAAGGTGGAGACGAACCGGCAACGCGGCGTGGCGCTGGATTGCTTCGGCATCGGCTGGGAGGGCTACGACGACACGCTGCTCGAAACGCTGGCGCGCCACGGCGACGGCCGCTACGGCTTCATCAACACGCCCGAGGAGGCGGCGAGCGGGTTTGCCGCGCAGCTCGCCGGTGCGCTGCGTGTGGCGGCGTCGGACGTGAAAGTGCAGGTCGAGTGGAACCCGCGCCGCGTGACCGCGTATCGGCAGATCGGCTACGCGAAGCATCAGCTCAAGAAGGAGCAGTTCCGCGACAACAGCGTGGACGCCGCCGAGATCGGCGCGGCGGAATCCGGCAACGCGCTCTACGTGGTGGAAGTGAACCCGCGCGGCACAGGCGACCTCGCCACGGTGCGCGTGCGCTTCAAAGTGCCCGGCACCGCGGACTACCAGGAGCACGAGTGGACCGTGCCCTTCACGCCGAACACGCCGTCGCTCGAACAAGCCAGCCCCGCGCTGCGCCTGGCGGGAACGGCGAGCGCGTTTTCCGAATGGCTCGTCGCCAGCCCGTATGCCGCGGAAGTCACCCCCGACCGCCTGCTCGGGCTGCTGAACGGCGTTCCCGCCATCTACCCCGCCGACCCGCGCCCGAAGAAACTCGAATGGATGATCCGCACGGCGAAAAGCGTGTCCGGGCGATGAAGACGCGCGCCGAGCATCCGGGGAGCATACGCGTCCCGCGTGTTGGTTTCGGCGTCCCGCCGAAACGAACTTCCCGAAACGTTCCTATCTCGATCACGTTTCGCGATCGGTTGACAGCAGGGCGGTTCTTCCGGCGCGGAGCTCTTGCCGGGATCGGACGGTTCAGGAAGTGCGTCGCGGCGGGACGCCGCGACCAACACGCGGGACGCGCGTGCTCCCCGGATTCCGCGTCCGCGCTCTCACGAAATCCGCACCGTCTTTTTCCACCGCTTTGACATCCCGATCCCATTCCATTCCATGAAAATCACCACCCTCCTCTGCTGCTTCTGGCTCTCCCTTCTTCCTCTCGTCATCGCCGCTGACACCGCCGAAATCAAATCCCCCGCCATCATCGGCGGCGTGGCCGATGGCAAGCTCCGCGTCACCATCGAGGGACAACTCGGCGGCCAGCCGGGCGACAAGGACCGGCTCATCTTTTCCACAACGCTCCAGCAATCCATCCACGTCACGCGCGACAAGCTCACGCAAAATTTCGCCGTCACCCTCGACATCCTCCAGGGCGAACCCAAGGAACTCCCGCTGACCATTTCCGGCGACGGCGAAATCAAACAGGTCACCGGCGAGGCGCTCCAGGACTGGAGCATCCGCCAGGAGCCCGGCGGCGGACGCACGCTCATCCTGCGCCCGAAAAAAACCGACAAAGCGCCCGCGCAACTCACCGTCGCCGTCACCGCCGAGCGCGAGCTGAAGACTTTGGAAAACCCGCTCGTGCCGCTCACGCTCACGCCCCCGCAGCCCGTGCTCTTCAGCGGCTTCGTGAAAGTGGAAGCCGCCCCGGAACTCAGCGTGCAGGCCGATGAGCCGGCCGGTCTGCTCCCCGTCGCCATGAAGTTTCTCCCCGACGCCATGCGCGCCGAAACGCAGCCCGACGCCCCCGAGCCGCTCGCCTTCCAGTTCCACGGCGCGGCCTACGCGCTGCCGCTGCGCGTCACCCTCGCCGATCCCGAGACGCGCGAAGTCGTGCTGCGCGATTTCAAACTCACCGGCACGCTCAACGACCAGACCGCCGCCTTCGTCCTCACCGCCACCGCGCACGTCGCGAATCCCAAGGGCGGCTCGCGCAGCCTGCTCGCCGGCGGCCTCGCGCTGACCGAACTTCCGCAGCATCCCGACTGGCGCATCACCGCGCGCGACGGGCGCTTCATCGCCAGCTTCGACAAGCCGGGCGACTATCCGCTCGCGTTCAAATTCAACGCCGCCGTGCGCCCGGGCGGCGGCTGGAACGCGGTGAACTTCCGCGTCGCCACGAGCGCGTTGCAGCCGATCATCCTGCAAGGGCTCGCCGCCGACACGCAGTTTCAATTCGCCGGCGCCGCCCGTCCGGAGCGCACGGGCACAGACTTCGCGAGCTTTCTGCCGCCGGGCGGCAACGTGATCTTCTCCTGGAAAAGCGCCGCGCCCGAGACCGAGGGCAAACTTTTCTACTCCGCCGAAATGCTCGCGCAGATCGGCGTCGGCCCCGGCCTCATGCGCCAGGTCGCGCTGCTCGACGGCCGCATCATGCAGGGCGAACTCGACCGCGTGACGCTGCTCCTGCGCGGCGCGGGCGAGGTCACGCGCGTGGCCGGCGAGCAGGTGCTCGCGTGGAAAGTCGAGCCGGGCGCGAACGCCGGGGAGCGGCGGCTGGTCGTGCAGTTCAATCAGCCGCAGAAGAATCAGTTCGCGCTGCAGGTGCAGACGCAGACGCCGCTCGGCGCGTTCCCGCAAACCGTGGACGCGCTGCAACTGCGGCCCGAGGGCGCGACGCGCTTCGCCGGCTACGTCCGCGTGGTCAATGAAGGCGCGGTGCGGCTGGAGGTCGCGCAGGCCAAAGGGCTCTCGCAGATTTCGCCCGAGCAGTTTCCCGAAACCGGCGCGACCAAGGCCGCCTTCCGCGCGGGCGGCGCGCAGCGGTTCGCGTATCGCTTTTCGGGCGCGGACTTCGCGCTCCGCATCCAGGCCGACCAGATCCTGCCGGAGCTGACCGTCTCGCAAGTCCTCGCGTATCACCTCGGCGAAAACGAGCTAACCATCGACGCCGAGATCGAGCTCGACGTGCGCGAGGCTCCGCTGCGCGAGCTGCTCCTGCGCGTGCCGCGCGGCTACGCCGTGGCGCGGCTGAACGTCGCGGGCATGAGCGACTACTTTCTCCGCGACCTCGAAGCGCCCGCGGAATCCGAGCTGCGGATCGTCTTCGCGCAGCCCGTCTCGGGCCGGCAGGTCATCGCGCTCCGGCTCGAGCACAACCAGGCGCTCGGCGCGGCGGAGTGGTCGCTGCCGCGCGTCGAGGTGGTGAAAGCGAAGTCGGTGCGCGGCCACGTCGCGGTGTCCGCCGACGCCGGTTTCCGCCTCACCGCCGAGCGCACCAAGGCACTCACGGAAATGGCGACCGCCTTTTTTCCGCGCAAGGTCGCCAACATCCAAAACGCCTTCCGCATCAGCGAACCCGCGTGGGAGGCCGCGCTGCGCATCGAGCGTCTCCCGCAGTCCATCCAGGCGGATGCGTTCCACCTTTTCTCCATCGGCGAAGGCGTCGCGTATGGCAGCAGCGTGCTCAATTACGTTGTCTCCGGCGCGCCCATCGCGGCGTTCAAGGTCGAGCTGTCCGGCGAATATTTTAACGTCGAGTTCACTGGCAAGGACATCCGCAACTGGCAGAAGGCCGAGGGCGGCTACGTGGTGCAGTTGCACACGCCGGTCGCGGGCGCCTACACGCTGCTCGCGACCTACGAGCGCCCCTTCAAAGCGCAGGGCGAGAAGCTCGCCTTCACCGGCGCGCGCCCGCTCGACGCGCAGTCCGAGCAGGGCCACACGCTCGTCATCAGCGCGTATCAATTCAAAGTGGAACCCGTGAAAATCTCCGACGGCCTGCTGCGCCTGGAGACCGCCGAGGTGCCCGCGGAATACCGCCTCTTTTTCGACCAGCCGATCCTCGCCGCGTATCGCTACACCGCGCGGCCCTTCGACCTCACGCTCAAGCTCAGCCCGCTCGCGCAGGGCGATTCGCTCAGCCAGGTCGCGGATCGCGCGGCGCTCGTCACGCGCATTTCCAAGGAGGGCCAGGTGCTGACCGAGGCGAAGTATTTCGTGAAGAACCGCGGCAACGCGCACTTCCGCGTGACGCTGCCCGCGGGCACGGAGCTGTGGTCGGCCACGGTCAACGGCGCGACCGTGGTGCCGGTGAAAGACGGCGGCGCGAACCTCATCCCGCTGCCGCAGCAGGCCGACCCGAACGCCGTGCTGCGGATCGAACTGAAACTCGCCGAGCGGTCGAAGAATCCGTCGCGCGTGAAGGTCGCGACGCCCGTCGTCGGCGCGCCCGTGCTGCTCGCGGAATGGAAGCTGGAGCCGGACACCGCGCAGCGGCTGGTCTATCGCGACGGCTCGCTCACGCCGGTCGGCGGCGTGGCGGATGTCACCGGCTTCGCGCAGCTCGCGCGGATGTTTGGCGGCGACGAAGCGGCGCAGGCGGTGACGACATTGCTGGCCGCACTGGCGCTGCTCGTGCTCGCCGCTTTCGTCTGGCGCGGCGCGGCGCGCGCGGGCGTTTTCAAATTCACCGCGCGCCATTGGGCGGGGCTGCTGATGGGTGGCGTGGCCTTCGCGGTGGCGGGCCTCGCCCTCATCGGACTTGGCGACATCGCAGGACACCACGGTGCCGAGCTGGCGCGCGGACTCACGTTCCTCGCGCCGGTGCAGCAGGCGGGGCAGGCGCTCTCCGTGGAGGTCGGAAACGTGGAGGATGAAATGACCGTGCTGCGCTTTCTCGGCTATGGCTGGCCGGCGTTCGTCGCGCTGCTGGCGTTTGGCTACGCGTGGATCGCGGAGAAGCCGGCGTGGACGATCCTCGGCTGGACGCTGCTCGCGTGGGCCGCGCTGCGCTGGCCGAATGGCGCGGGCGCGTTCCTCGCCGTCGTCGCGCTCTTCGCGCTGCTCCACATCGCCGTGCCCGCGCTGCGCCGGCTCTGGCAGATGCCGCGCGCTCCGAAGCCCGTTTTGCGCGGCGGCACCGCAGCGACCGCGGCGCTGCTGCTCATCGGCCTGGGCTGGCTCGGCGCTGGCGCGTCCGCGCAAACCGACACTGCTTTGCCGCCTAAGGGCGTGCCCGTGGCGGAGACCGTGACGCAGCAGATCCGCGTCGAGGAAAAGTTCGCGCTGGCGACGGCGAAGATCCGCTGGCAGGCGGTGAAGGGCCAGCAGTTGCCGGTGTTCTTCGACCTGGCGGTGCTCACGCAAATCACCTACCCGAAAGCCGCGCTCAAGCTCGTGCAGACGCGCATCAACGACCGGCGCGCGCACGTTTTGCTCGCGCTGGAAAGCGGCGCGTTCGACATCGAGCTGCAATACCAAGTGCCCGTCACGAAGCAGGACGCCGAGAGCGGGTTCGTGCTGCCCGCGCAGTTCGGGCTGGTCAATCAGCTCACCCTCACGCTCGCCAATCTCGACGTGGACGTGCTCGCGCCGCAGGCCGTTTCCATCGACCGCAAGACCGACGGCAAGGACACCGTGGCGAAGCTGGTGCTCGCGCCGGCGAACGACATCTGGATCGCCTGGAAGCCGCGCAGCCGCGATGTCGCGCGGGAGAAGGCGGTCTTTTATGCCGAGCTGACGCAGCTCTACGCGCCGACCACCGGCGTCATCGAGGGTCTGCACCACGCCGCCATCCGGCCCGCGCAGGGCGAGCTGGCCGAGCTGGTTTTCAACGTCCCCAAAGGCACGACGATCACCGACGTGATCGATCCCGCGACGCTCGCGCCGGTGAAAGAGAACACCGCGCGCCCGTCGTCCACCGTCGCGCAATGGCGCTTCGATCCTGATGCCGGCAAGCTCCGCGTGAATCTTGCACCGCCGCAATCGCGCCCGTTTTCGCTGCTCATTCGCTCGCAGATCGCGACCGGCCCGCTGCCGGTGACGCAGGCCGTCGGCCTCGTGTCCGTCGAAAACGCCGCGGGGCAAATCGGCGTGCTCGGCGTGGCGACGGGCAACGAAGTGCAGCTCGACACCGTGACCGCCGACATGCTCGCGCCGATCAATCTCGAAGACTTCCCCGGCAACCTCGCGCCCGCGCTCGCCGGGCAAATCCACGGCCTCACGGTGCGCCGCGCCTTTCGCTACGCGGACGTGAAAACGACGGCGACCGTGAAGGCGTCCGCCGTCGAGCCCGATGTGCGCGTGCAATCGCAGGACACGCTTTCGCTCGGCGAAGACCGCGCGCTGCTCGCGGTCAATACGTCCGTGGACATCACGCGCGCCGGGATTTTCCGGCTGAGTTTTGCGCTGCCCGCCGGGATGGATGTGGAGTCCATCACCGGCGACGCGCTCAGCCACTGGACGGAGTCGAAGAGCGGTGAGACGCGCATCATCACGATGCACCTGCGCGGGCGCACGGAAGGCCCGCAGAAGTTCGCCATCAGCCTCACGGGGCCGGGGATGAAGTCGGCGAAAGCGTGGGCCGCGCCGCAGCTCGTCTTCCGCGAAGCGAGCAAACAGCGCGGGACTTTTCTCGTCGTGCCCGAGCAGGGCATGCGCCTGCAGGTGACGACGCGCGAGGGCGTGACGCAGCTCGATCCGCAGAAGTCCGGCATCAAGCAAAAGGGCGTGCTCGCCTTCAACGTCCTGCAAACGCCGTGGAGCCTCGCGCTCGATGTCGAGCAGGTGGACCCGTGGGTGCAGGTGAACAGCCTGCAGCACGCGACGGTCGGCGAGGCGCAGGTGAAAACGGTCGCGAACCTGCAATACCAGATCGAGAACACCGGGCTGAAATCGTTTCGCGTTTCGCTGCCGGGCAATGCGGAAAATGTGAAGTTTTCGGGCGATCAGGTCGCGGACTTTCTCGCGTTGCCGGATAACGCGCCGGGCGGTCTGCAAGCGTGGGAGGTGAAGCTGCACCGGCGGGTGATCGGACAGTATCTTTTGCAGGCGACGTATCAGACGCCGGTACCCGCGAACGCTGTCGATATCAGCCTTCGCGGCGTGCAGGTCGCGGATGTGAACTTGCAGCGCGGCTTTGTCACCGTGCAATCCGGCGGGCGTCTGCAAGCGCGCGTGGAGACGACGCCCGCGGCGTTGCAGCCGACGGAATGGCAGAGCATCCCGCGCTTGCTCCAAAAGGATCTGACCAGCTCCTCGGCGAGCTTTGCCTACCGTCTCGTCGAGCCCGCCTTCGTGCTTCCGCTGAAGCTCGAACGCCACGAGGCCGTCGCGCTCCAACCGGCCCGCGTGAACAGCATCACCTTCACCTCCGTCATCTCCGACAACGGCGCGATGCTCACGCAGGTTCAGCTCGCCATGCTGCCCGGAGACAAGCGCCTGCTGCATCTCACGCTGCCAAAAGACGCGAAGTTCTGGTTCGCGTTTGTGAATCAAAACGGCGTCTGGCCCTGGCGCGAGGGCGAGCAGATTTTGATCCCGCTCGAACAGCAGTCGCGCAGCGGCGAAGCGATCCCGGTGTCACTTTTCTACAGCAGCCAGATCGGCACCGCTGGTGCGAGCGCGCTCGACCTGCAACTGCTCGCGCCGAAGTTTGACCTGCCGCTCGAAAACATCACCTGGAAGGTTTTCCTCAACGAGAAGTGGCAGCTCAAAAAGTGGACAGGCTCGCTGCAAAAGCAGGACGATCAAATCGTCGCCCGCGCCGCCGTGGATGTGCAGACGTATCTCGCGGGCGAGGCCAGCCAGCAGCGCGAGAAGACCGAGGCCGCCGAGCAAATGCTCGCCCGCGGCAACAGCGCGCTCGCGCAAGGCGACCCGCAGCAGGCCCGCCGCGCCTTCGAGTCCGCCTTCGGCCTCAGCCAGCACGACAACGCCTTCAACGAAGACGCCCGCGTGCAGCTCCACAACCTCAAGCTCCAGCAAGCGCTCGTGGGCCTGAACGTCCGCAACAACACCGTCGCCGGCGCGCCCGATCCCGTGTCCGGCAAACTCCGCGCGGGCAGCGGCAGCAAGGACGCGAACTACACGCAGCAGGACGCCAAGGATCTCATGGGCCGCAACACCGCCGACGAAAACGCCGCCTTCACGCGCCTCGCCGAGCGGCTCATCCAGCAGCAGGACGCCGCCATCAGCAACCCCGCGACCATCCAGGCCACGATCCCCGAGCAAGGCCGGCTGCTTACCTTCAGCCGCAGCGTCGCCGTGGAAATCCCGGCGGACCTCCACATCGACCTCGAAGCGAAAGCCGTCACCACCGCCGGTTGGTTCAAGCGCCTGCTCATCCTCGCTGCCACCGCGCTGGTGCTTGGGTTGTTCGCGCGCTTCGCGGGTGTCTTTCGGCGGAAGCAGGCGGCGGGAATTTGAGCCGTGAATCGGACGATGTTTGAGAAGACGCTCCCGCCCGCGTGTCATCCTGAGCGGAGTTTCGTGCGGGCGGAGGCGGGACGGAACGGAGTCGAAGGACCTCTAACTTTTCACGGGCGGAGGCGGTGGAAAAAAATACCACCCCGCGTGCACCCATTTCGCACGCCCACCAGCCACCGCCTTCGCCCCCGCCGGGAGATAGAGGTCCTTCGACTGCGCTGCGCAAAGCCTCCGCTTCGCTCAGGATGACCGTCGTTTTCTCCACACCCATGCCCGCCAAGAAAAACACCGACCGCCCGCTGACCCGCGCGGAGATGCTCAAAGAAACCTGCCGCCGCATCCGCGCGGCCCGCAGTTACTGGGACGCGCACAACAACCGCGCCTGCCGCGGCGAGCGCACCAAGGCGCTCGCGCTTTACGAAAGCCTCAGCGAAGCCGAGCGCGAGAAGGTGCCGCAAGTCCTCCGCGTCTGGCTCCGTTACCGCAGCGAAAAGTATTTCGGCGAGCACCGCACCGCTCCGGGCAACAGCCGCCGCTAGTCGCACTGCGCCAGCCTCACAAAGTCCCTTGGCACCCCGCAGCTCCGTGCCTAGCCTCGCCGCCCGCATGAGCATTTTTCAAAACGCCGCGCGCGATGCGCTCGCCACGATCGAATCCCTTCGCCCGCTCGAACCCGCGCTCGAACGCGCCGCGCAGATCGTCGGCGCGTGCCTGACCGGCGGCGGCAAACTGCTCGTCTGTGGCAATGGCGGGAGCGCGGCGGACGGCGCGGATTTTTCCACGGAGTTCACCTGCCGGTTTGTCACCGACCGCCAGCCATATCCGGCGATCAATCTGGCGGGCTGCGGCAGCGTGCTCACGGCCACGGGCAACGACTACGGGTTCGACGAAATTTTCGCCCGGCAGGTGCGGGCCTTCGGACGAAAGGGCGACGTGCTGGTGGCGCTGACCACGAGCGGCAATTCGAAGAACATCCTGTCCGCGATCGCCGCGGCGAATATCGCCGGCGTCCACACCATCGCACTGCTCGGGCGTGACGGCGGACGGGTGCGCGGACTGGCCGGGGTGGAGATGATCGTGCCGACGCCGATCACCGCGCGCATCCAGGAGGGGCACAAATTTTTGCTCCACGTGCTCTGCGAAATCGTGGAGACGCACTGGCTGCTGGCGAAGGCGAAGTAGCTCGGGCTTTAGTCCGGAATGGCGGTGGTCTTTCGGGCTGAAGACCAAGCTGGATGGCGCGAACTCTCCTACGCGAAGTCGTAAACCGTGGCGCGCTGGCAGTTCGGCTGGAAGACCTTTGCCACGAACTCGAGGTGCAGCGGATGCACCTGATAGGCCGCCTCCGCCGCCTTGTCTTCGAACGTCAGATTGAGCGCGACCTGATAGCTCTGGTCCACGACCGGGCGCGTGCTCGGCACCATGCGGCCGATGTGAAAGCTCTGCGCCAGCGGGATGGGGCGCAGGTATTTTTCCGCGCCTGCGAGGAGCGCGTCGGCGGCGTTGGGGAGTTCGGGTTTGGTCCAAAAAATGACGACGTGAGAAAACATGGTGCGGTGGATGAAAGGTGGGGTTGGATTTCCGGCGAGCGCGTGTGTTATGCGAGCCGTGCCCCGGCATCAATCCCACAAATTCCGCTCCATGATTCCACCCCGTCTCCTCGCCATCGCCGCGTTCGCGCTCGGCGCGGGTTGCCACTCGCTCGACCATCCGTTTGCCGGCATCCGCCTCCTCCACACCGGCCAGGACGCGCGCACCTACCACCCGCAGACCGGTGAATACGAATGGCCGAAGGACGCCGCCCCACGCCCGAAGACCCAGCGCGAGCCTGCTTCCGCGGTCCCCGCACCCAAGCCCGACGGCCGGCCCTACGATCCGCAGAAAGGCGAGTTCGCCGATCCTGATCAGACGCGGCGTTCGGGTTCAGAGTGACTGCGCTTTTTCGCCGGCCTGCCGCGCGCCGAGTTCCGGGAAAGCGACCTGCTTTTCCTGACGCAAAAGTTTTGCGCAGCGGGCGCTGAGCTTGGGCGAGGGGGCGCGGGGATTCCACACCCGCGGGGCGGGGAGCAGCGCGGCGAGCATGGCGCATTGCTCGCGCGTGAGGTCGCGGCTGGCGGCGCCGTAGTGCGCGTGGGCGGCGGCTTCGAGGCCGTACACGCCGTCCCCCAGCTCGATGACGTTCACGTAGAGTTCCAGGATGCGGCGCTTTGGGAGGAGCCGCTCCATCCAGAATGTGTAGTAGGTTTCCAGCCCCTTGCGCACCCACGAGCGGCCTTGCCAGAGGAAGAGCGAGCGGGCGCATTGCATCGAGATGGTCGAGGCTCCGCGCACGCCGGTGCCGGTGCGCTCGGCCTCGGCGCGGGCGATGCGAATTTCCCGCCAGTCGAAACCGCGGTGTCGGAAAAAGCGCTGGTCCTCGCCGACGAGCGCGAATTTCACAAAGTCGCGCGGCATTTTCTCCAAGTCGCGCCAGACGTAGCGGCGCTCGGCCACGGGCTGTCCGCCGATGCGCGCCTCCAGCGTTCGCAGGAGCATGAGCGGGGTGATCGGCGGATCGATGAAGCGGACGCACGCGACCTCGACGATGGGCAAAAGCAGGAGCGCGAGAAGGATCGCGCCGAGCCAGACCTGCCAGCGCCGACGGGGCGCCGGAGCGGACTTCCCGCGTTTCAACGGGCCTGCACCTGCGGCGACCGGATCGGGACGGGGCGAACGCGCTGAATCTTGAGCCGTCCGCTGTCGTCCGCCGCCGCGTGATCGTCCCTGGCTGGCGCGATGCCGATGATGCCGGCCTGATTTTCGCCGCGATCCTTCCGCGCCTGCTGGGTCCGTGGCGGGACGAAGTCCGGCTCGTCGCCGGGTTCGTCGGACAGCGTGGCATCGAGGTGCTGGGGTGCCGTGGCGTCGCGCTGCTGCCTGGCGCGTTTGAGGTCGCGGGCGAAAACGACGGACTGGGCTTTGAGGGCATCCTTGGCAGCTTCGAGTTCGGCAGCGAGGAGGCGCCGCTCGGCGAGCAGGCCGTCGCGCTCGCGCTGGTAGGTGGCAAACTTCCGGTCGGCCTCGGCATTGGCGGCGGCGAGACTTTGCGCGGCGGCGGCACTTTCCCGCTGCGCGGCGGCGGCGGTGTCGGTGAGGCGCGCGATTTCCCCGGCGAGTCGGCTGCCGCTGTCGGTCGAGCCGCGGAGATCTTCTTCGTGGCGGGCCTGGAGCGCGCCGATCACCTCTTCCTTTTCGGCGTGCGCCGCGGCGAGGGCGGATGCGTATTCGGTGGCGCGCGCGGCCAGCGTTTGCCCGTGCTGTTCGCGCAGTTTGGCGATGGCTTCGTCGTGATGCCGGATGGCCACCTCCGCCCCGGCGACGGTGACATCGCTCTGCTGCACCCGCGCGCGGAGTTTGGCCAGCTCGCGCTCGGCATCGGCAAACTGCGTCTCGAGCGCGGTCTTTTCCCCGAGCAGCTTGTCGTGTTGGGCGGATTGCCGGGCCGTGGCCTCCGCATGGGTGGACGTGGCAGTGCGGAGAGCCTCCGTCGCCGTCGCGTGGGCTGTTTTGCGATCGGCGAGTTCGGTGTGGAGCGCACGGGCCTTGGCGCCGAGGTCGGCGGATTCGTCGGTCAAAGCTGCGAACGCCAGGGCGTGCGCGGCTTGGGCGTTCGCCAGTTGGGCGGCGAGCGCGGTCCGCTCGGCCTCGGCTTTTTCGTGGACCGCGCGGAGTGTGCCGTGCGCGGTCTGTGCGGTTTCGTGCGCCTGCCGCGCGGCGGCGAGTTCGTCCGCCAGGGCGGCGCGCTCGGCAGTCGCCGCAGCCGTCTGCGCTGCGCCTGCGGCACGCAGTTTCTCGCTGTCGTTTTGCAGCGCGGCGTGGGCAGCGCGGAGCTGCTCCAGCTCCGCGCGAAGTTCGGCGAGCGTCGCGATGGTGCCGGATTGATCGGCCGCGATTTTTTCGTGCGCAGCCCGGAGTTCACGATGTGCGGTCGTTTCTGATTCGTGGCTCTGGCGCGCGGCGGCGAGATCGTCCGCCAGCTTGGCGCGCTCCGCCGCCCAGGTCGTCGTCTGCGCGGCGATTTCCTTTTGGGCGGCGGCGTGGGCGGCGCTGAGTTGCGCGCTTTCGCCGGAGCCGGTGGCGAGCTGTTCCGCGAGCGCGGCCTTCTCCCGCGTGAGCGCTTCGCGTTCGCCGAGCAGGCTTTTGATCCGCTTGCGGTAGTTCCCGATGTCGGCCTCGAATTGCGCCGCCGCGCGTCCCTCCCAAGCGTCCGAGGTCTCCGCGGCCGACGCGCTCGCGAGGCGTTCCCGGGCGACGCTGGCCGCGGCAAATTTCTCGTGCGCTTCCTGGAGTGCGCGCGCGGAGTCCGCCTCGCTCTTCCGCTGCGTCATTTCAAAATCATGTCGCGCGGCCGTCAGCGCTTCCTCGATTTTCGCGGCGCTTTCGCCGGCCAGCCGCTCGGCCGTCGCGAGTTGGCGTTCGAGCTTGCGCTTCGCCTCCAGCTCCCGGCCCAGCTCCAGCGCCGTGTCCCGCTGATTGGATTCCAGCGTAGTCATCCGGTGCCGCAATTCATCGGCCTCCCGCGGACTCTCTTGGGGTGGACGCTCGGGGCCGGCCTTGGCGCCCGCCGCCGTTTCGGCCACCTGCCGCGCCAGCGCCGCATTGGCCTCGCGGACCTTCGCCAGGGTATCCGCCGTCTTCGCCGCCACTTCCTTTTCAAAGCGGATCTGCCCCTCCTTGTCATCCGCCTCCTTTTTTAACCGCACCATCTCGGCCACAAAGCGCTGCCGTTCTCCGTTCGTCTTTTGGCGCTCCTGCGCAAACAGCGCCAACTGCCGCTCATGCTCGCCGCGCACCCGCCGGAACTGCGCCCGCATGGCGTCCCGCGTGCGGAGCAGTTCTTCGCGCGTCAGTTTTTCATCGTCGGGGAGCGGTGAATTCGGCGCCGCTCCGGCTGCCAGTTCCGCGGCTGCCGACCCCGGCTCGGACCCGTTTTCCGCGGCTTCCGGCGAGGGCGTGGCGCGGCTGTCTGTCGCCTCGCCGAATCCCAGGATGGGATTGCGCGCGACGCGGCGGTTGCGGAAGGTCTCGGCGAGCGCCGCGGCCCCCGCCGCAGTCAGGCCGCCGGAGACGGGCGCGGCGGGCACGGCGCACGCGCCCGCCAGCATCCGCATCACCTTCTGCCAGGGAAAGCGGATCTCGGCTTCATCGTACGCGGGGATCTCTTCGCGAAATATCTCCGGAACCCGGCGGTAGATCTCAGCCAGCCGGATGGTCGTCTGCCCGCGCGCGATCCGCTCGGCCAGTTCGGCGATGTCGAAGGTCAGCTTCGTCGCGTCGGCGTGCGGGCCGTCGTGGAGGAGCTGGGGCGCGATGCGCGGGAGAAAATCGCTCAATTCGAGCTGCATCTCGTGCTTCGGTTCGGGATGCGCTGCGCTCTCCCGCAGCCGCGGTTCCACGGGCTGAAAAGCCGGCAGGCCCGCGTCCCGCGAACGCGGGCTCCCGGCCGTGTCCGCCAATCTGGCCGGCACCGTCACGGGAGGCACTTTCACCTCTTGAGCCGGGGCGTTCTCTTCGCTCGGTTGGCGCTTAAAGCGATCAAGAAATGACATAGGGATGCACGATAGCGGAAAAGGCGTAGCAACTTCCAGTCCCGTCTCCGCCTCCGGGTGCGCGCCGGGCTAGGTTTTTTCCCACGGCTCCAAGGCCCGCGCCGCCTTTTTCCCCCCGCCGACCACAAACGCCGCGCAACTCTCCGCCAGCCGCGCCGGGAGCACGGCCTTCAGCCGCACCGCATCGCCCTCGTATTCCGTGTGCAGGATGCGCCCGAGCCGGTGGATGCTGGCGAGCAACGCGCCCTCGCACTGCGGCACCCGGAGGTCGCACGTCACCGCGCCGCCATCCGCCATCTCGCCCATCCGCGCGATCAGTTCGTCGATCCCTTCGCCGGTCTGGACGGAGATGAAAAGCGCGTCCGGGAAATGCCGCCGATGCACCGCGAGGGTCGAGTCGTCGGCCACCTTGTCGATCTTGTTAAAGACGATCAGCGTCCGCTTTTCATCCGCGCCCAGCTCGGCGAGCACACGCCGGGTGGTGTTGTAAAAATCCATGACCTTCGGCTGCGAGGCGTCGAGCAGATGGATGAGAAAATCCGCGAGCGCCGACTCCTCCAGCGTCGCGTGAAAAGCCTCCACGAGCCGGTGCGGGAGTTTGCGGACGAAACCGACGGTGTCGGTGAGCAACAGCGGCTGCTTGTTCGGCAGCGCGATTTTCCGCGTGGTCGTGTCGAGGGTGGCAAAAAGTTTGTCCTCCACGAGCACGTCCGCGCCGGTCAGCCGCCGGAGCAGCGAGGATTTGCCGGAGTTCGTGTAGCCCACGATCGCGGCGTTCGGCACCGGGGTGCGCTTGCGGTCTTTGCGCTGCGTGGCGCGGGCTTCGCGCACGGTTTCGAGATCGCGTTTGCAGCGGTCGATGTTCCCGCGGATGCGCCGCTTGTCCTGCTCGAGCTGCGTCTCGCCTTCGCCCCGCGCGCCGATGCCGCCGCCCTGCCGCACGAGGTGCGTCCAGCCCCGCGTGAGGCGCGGCATCTGGTATTCCATCTGCGCCAGCTCCACCTGCAGCCGCGCCTCCCGGGTCTGCGCCCGCTTCGCGAAAATATCCAGGATCACCTCCTGGCGGTCGATGACCGTGAGGCCCGCGAGCAGCTCCCAATTCCGCTGCTGGCTCGGCGAAAGCTCATTGTCGAAAACGATCACATCGCACCGCTGGTCCTTCGCCCGCGCCACGATTTCATCCGCCTTGCCCGTGCCGATGAGCAGCCGCGGATGGTGCTCGCGATGATGCACCAGCATCCGGTCGATGACCGGCACGCCGAGCGTATTGACCAGCTCCTCCAGCTCCTCCAGCAGGCTCGCCGACTCATCCCGCAGCGCCGGCTCCACAAACGCCCCGACGAGCAGCGCGCGCTCCGCCATGTTTTCGTTCTCTTTGTTTTCAGTCATGCGAACGCCCACCGTATCCCGCCCCGCGCGACCCGCCAAGCGCCGCCCCGCGATTTCTCCCGCCGCCTGAGAGGGTGTCTAAAAAACTCAACTGGTGTGTCATCCTGAGCGGAGCGGAGGCGGAAAGGCGGGCGTAGCGCAGACTCGGCTCGACTGCGTTCCGTCCCGCCTTCGCCCACACGGAACTCCGCTCAGGATGACCGCCGGCAGGTTTTTTCAGACACCCTCTAAAGCAGCGAGCGCCACGGCTCCTGCGTGGAGTAATCGACGCTGAACGGGCCGGTGATTTTCGCCGGGGTCAGGATGGCGAGGAATTCGCAGGGCGTGGCGCTTTCGTTGCGGCAGCCGTGGATGACGCCGCGGGGAATGTAGAGGCTGTCGCCGGGCTGGAGGATGCGCTTTTCCTTTTCGATCCACTGCTCCATCTCGCCGCGGAGGACGTAGATGATTTCGTCCATTTCCGGGTGGGTGTGAAAGGGATGGCCGGAGCCCGTCTGGATGCAGGCGCGGACGAAGACGAGGTTTTCGGCATCGCCGAGGCCGTCCTTGAAGTACCAGCAGTTGAGCTGGCCGGGGAGCTGTTCGGTTTCGGTTTCAGCGGCGGAGACAAAGCGGCGGAGCATGGGGAAGTGGAATTTAGGATTTAGGATTTACGATTTAACATTCAAGGTGCGCCAGCGCGCTGGGCGCAAATCCTAAATCCTAAATGTTAAATCCTAAATGAAGACCATCGCCCTCCTCGGAACCATGGACACCAAGGGTGTCGAACACGGCTTTGTCGCCGCTCAGATTCGCGCCCGCGGTCATCGCACGCTCGTCATCGACCTCGGCACCGACGGCCCGCCGCAGCTCGCGCCGGACATTTCCCGCGAGGAAGCGGCGGCGCTGGCGGGCGTGGATCTCGCGGGGCTGGTGGCGCGGCATGATCGCGGGGAGGCGGTGGCGGCGATGGCGCAGGCGGCGCCCGTGGTGCTGGCGAAATTGCAGGCGGAGGGAAAAATCGACGGCGTGATTTCGCTCGGCGGCGGCGGCGGCACGGCCATCGCCACGGCGGGGATGCGGGCGCTGCCGCTCGGCTTCCCAAAGCTCATGGTCTCCACGCTCGCGAGCGGCAACACGGCGCAATACGTGGGCGTGAAGGACATCGTGATGATGCCGAGCATCGTGGACGTGGCCGGGCTGAACCGCATCTCGCGCGCCGTGCTCACGCGCGCCGCGGGAGCGATTTGCGGGATGGTGGAAAGTGCCGCCGCCAGCGCGCCGGTGGACGGCGGGGACAAGCCGGTCATCGTCGCGTCGATGTTTGGCAACACCACGGAGTGCGTGCAAAAGGCGAAGACCATTCTCGAAGGCGCGGGCTTCGAGGTGCTGGTTTTTCACGCGACGGGCATCGGCGGGAAAACCATGGAATCGCTCATCGAAAGCGGGCTCGTGGCCGGCGTGCTCGATGTGACGACGACGGAATGGGCGGACGAACTCTGCGGCGGATTCCTCGGCGCGGG
>JAYWEB010000317.1:0-8942 GCA_043779575.1 Chthoniobacter sp.
AGTTCAGTGTTCCGGCTCTGCCGTTGGGGGCAAAGGTCCATCAGGCGACGATGACTTTCGATTCCGAGAATCGTGTCGCTAAGTGGAATAATCAGACCGCTGCGCTAACCGTGGTGCATGATGTCGATGGCAACATGACCAGCGGGCCATTGCCGCCTTTGCTGCCCGGCCCTGGGCAGCAAAGCCCAGGTCTCGGCGCGTTCGGTTACGACTCCCGAAACCGGCTGCTCTCGTGTAATGGGGTGAGCTATACTTACGATGCGGAGAATCTCCGCACGAAAGTAACCACGACTGCCGGGGTGACGAATTGGGTTCTCAATTCCGCTGGCGCGCCAGCGCAACCGCTGGTGCGAACTGCACCGGGTGGAGCAATCACGCGTTACGTGTGGGGTTTGGGACTGCTCTACGAAGTGGCTGACGGCGATACGCAGCCCAAGAGGACTTACCATTACGATCGCCGCGGTTCGACGGTGGCACTGAGCAACGCGGATGGGCGGACCATCACGGACCGCTGGGCTTACGGCCCGTATGGCGAAAGGCTAAGTCATTCCGGCACGAGCGACACGCCTTTCCAGTTCAACGGCTTCTTCGGAGTGCAGACGGACACCAACGGCCTGCTCTATATGAACGCCCGGTATTACAATGTGGAGACGCGACGTTTCACCGCGGCCGACCCTGCGGGTTTTGGTGCGAGCGCGAACTTTTACTGGTTTGCCAATGCCGACCCATTCTCGCTGGCCGATCCCTTCGGGCTGGGGGCGCAGGATACCAGCGGAGGTTCAGTATCATGGAAGAACCCGGATGGCTCTGTAAAATGGGGCACCTATTTATGGGAAGCGTTGGCGGGAGTGCCGGATTATCTTAAAAATAACGGTGCCAGCAGCTTCAAGCGTAACATCACTGATCCAAAGTTTGTGTTGGAGAATCGGTCTGGAGGTTTGGGCATGGCCGCAGCGGTGGAGCGGGGTTCGGCAATCGCCAGTGAGCGGGCAGCCGCAGAGGGAACACTCCAGACTACGGTGCATGGCGCGGAGCGTATAGCTGGTGCGACGGCGACACGTGGAGGTGTCTTGAGTGAAGCTGGGGTAGCAGCCGTCCGGCAACGCGGGCGGGTTATGACGCAAGCCGACGGTGCTAAGGTGCGCATATTAGAGGCTTAACCTGGACGGTTCAACGTTGTTATTGAAAACGCTCAAGGCAAAGTCATCACAACCATGGAACGATTTCCCCAAAATAAGATTGATAAACTTAGCCAAAAATTCGGATGGAAATAATATGAACAAGGATAATAATTTATAATATATCTGCTGTTTTTGCGGACAGTCTTTGCCTAGCGCACAAGCTGTCCAATTGAGCGCTTCAACAAAAGAACTTGGCGAGGAGCAACAGACATTTTTTGCACACAAAAAATGCCTTGCAGAAAGTTTACACTCTTCCGTTCCTTTGCACCCAGACCTTTCGGATCAGTGAATACCGTCCGAAGATGCTTTCTCTGGGCGGTCGTCGCCATTTTCTGCGGATTATTTGCCGCAAAAGGGATAGGTGATCTTACAGCAGCCGGAGTAAAAACCATTCAAGACGTCGTAAATCAAGCTGGAAGACCGTTGGAAGTAGTCGGCTCGGCTGCCAGGGGAGCAAGAAAAGTAGGAAGCGACATTGATTATGTAGTTCCGCCTTCAAGCATGAAGTATTTTGAGGGCTTGGGAGGCAAGCTTCCCGGCATTGATCCGAGCCATGGAATCATTCCTGGGGTTGGTAATCCTAACATTGGCCCTGTCATCCGGTTTGAACCCACCACGTTTCCATGAAATCTTTGAAGCGATATTGGTTTACTTTTCAGAGATCACTTAAGCCTACGGCGCTGAATGCAGGTTGCGGGGTGACGGCCTACGGCTACGACGATGCGATAAACTTGCTGCGCGAGCGGGTGTTTGGCGGAAATGAACTGAATGTCATTAACTTTCAGGAGGATGTGGATCTGTCAAAGCTGGATCAGAACCATGTTACCCCTAACATGGGTTCGGTTGTCGTTCGTGGCATTTGGTTTCCACTTGGATACGAATGACTCAGATTATTCCTCTCGTTCCCAAAGTTAGCGCAGCGCTTTGGGAGCGGGTGCGGGAGGCGAAACTCCGTTTCGGTGGCGGGTGGGTGAGTATGGGGACCGCGTGCGAGGGGGGGTGGTGCGCCCGATGGGAGACGGAATCTCGCTAGGACAAGCGTTCCCAAAACGAGATGCAACTTTGGGAACGAGATGCAAAACGCCGTAAACGCCATCGGTCCCCGTGGCGCTGGGATGCCGACCGTCCGGCAAATTTCGCGGCTGGCTCCCGGCAGGTTTTCCTGCTCATTTGCCACCCACCATGCGCGTCACCCTTTTCATCCCGTGCTTCATCGATTCGCTCTACCCGCAGGTCGGCGTGGCGATGGTCAAAATCCTCGAACGCCTCGGCCATGAGGTCGATTACCCGGAGGCGCAGACCTGCTGCGGCCAGCCGCCCTTCAACTCCGGCTACTGGGACGAAGCCCGCGCCGTCGCCGCCCCGCAGCTCGCCGTCTTTCGCGACGCCGAGGTCGTGGTCTCGGCGTCCGGCTCCTGCGGCGCGATGATGAAAAAGTTCTACCCCGAGCTTTTCCACGGCCGCCCCGAAGAGGCCGCCGCGAAAGCGCTCGCCGCCAAGACCTACGAGTTCTCCGACTTCCTCGTGAACCGGCTCGGCGTGCGCGATGTCGGCGCGCGGTTCGAGGGGCGCGTGACCTTTCACGATGGCTGCCACGGCCTCCGCGAACTCGGCATCAAGGAGGCGCCGCGCGAACTGCTCCGCGCGGTCCAGGGGCTCGAACTCGTCGAGATGGGCGAGGGCGAAGCGTGCTGCGGTTTCGGTGGGATGTTCGCCGTGAAGTATCCGCAAATCTCCACCGCGATGGCCGAGGTGAAGTGCAACTCGATCATCGAGACCGGCGTGGAATACGTGGTCAGCAGCGACTCGAGCTGCCTCATGCAAATCCAGGGCTGGCTCGACAAGAACGGCTCCCGCGTGGTCAAGAGCCTGCACCTCGCGGAGGTGCTGGTGCAGCAGTGAGGCGGCGCGGAGCGGCGCAAATCACACCGTCGTTCTGAACGGAGCGAAGCCTCCTGCACGGCATTTTTCCGGGCTGCGCGCCTGCCAGAAATTTCGCGAAATCCGCGAAATCCGTGGTCAGATTAACCCAACTCTTTCCGGAGTCCTGCATCCGACCAACTCCATGCTCCCACCGCTGATTCTCGCCTCCGCCTCCCCGCGCCGCCGGGAGCTTTTGCGTGAGCACGGCTACACCTTTTCCGTCGAGCCGGCGGACGTGGAGGAAAGCGCGCCGCTCCATCTCACGCCGGGGGAAATCGTCCTGCGCAACGCCCGTGCGAAGGCCCGCGCAGTGGCGCGGAAACATCCCGGCGCGCTGGTGCTGGGCGTGGACACGGAGGTGATTTTCGAAGGCGAAGTTTTCGGCAAACCCGCGGACCTCGAAGCGGCCCTCGCCATGGTGCAGCGCCTGACCGGGCGGACGCACGAGGTCTGCTCCGGCGTCTGGCTGATTCACGCCGCGACCGGCCGCGAGCACGGATTCGTCGAAAGGACGCGCGTCCATTTTCACCAGCGCACCGAGCCCCAGCTCCGCGCCTACCACGCCCGCATCGGCCCGCTGGACAAGGCTGGCGCCTACGCCGCCCAGGACGACCACGGCGAACTGATCGCCCGCGTCGAAGGCTCTTTCACCAACGTCATCGGCCTGCCCATGGAAGCGCTGGCCGCAGCCCTGGCGGAATTCTGAGCCGCGCTTTTCGCGAAGCGGAGACGGGCGGCATTGGCGACAACGACTCACCGGCGGGCTTGCGGCATGGCATGAAAGTTCGCTCGTCCGCCGCGTGCCGCGCGGCTAGAGTGCCCGCATGAACTACCTCGACCGCATCACCTACAACCCCGCGCAATGCGGCGGGCGGCCGTGTATCCGCGGGATGCGCATCCGGGTCAAAGACGTGCTGGACCTGCTCGCCGCCGATGTGCCCGAGGCCGAAATCCTCGCCGATTATCCCGACCTGGAAGCCGGCGACATCAAGGCGTGCCTGCAATACGCCGCCGCCCAAGCCGATCACGCCGTGCTCAAAGTCGCTTGAAGTTCATCGTCGATGCCCAGCTCCCGCCCGCGCTCGCCGGGCTCCTGTGCGAACTGGGGCAGGAGGCCGTGGCGGTGCGCGACATCGGCCTGCACGAAGCCGAGGACGGCCCAATCTGGCAATACGCTTTGGAACACGATGCGGTCATCGTGACCAAGGACGACGACTTTCCCGAGCGCAGCCTGCGCAGCCCCGCCCCGCCCGGGGTTCTCTGGCTGCGCATCGGAAACTGTTCCAATCGCGCGCTCTTTGCTTGGCTGCGCCCGCTCTGGCCGGAGATCGAACGCCGCCTCACAGCGGGCGACCGCATCGTCGAAGTGCGGTAAAGGGCGGGCTTGGGAAATCGCAGATTGGGAGTGCCGGGAACGTGCGGCTTGTAGCAATCTGAAATCTAAAATCCGAAATCCGAAATGCTCATCCATTCCCTCGACCTCCCCGGCATCCGCAAAATCGCCAGTGGCAAGGTGCGCGAAATCTTCGACCTCGGCGAGCATCTGCTCCTCGTGGCGACGGATCGCATCAGCGCCTTCGACTGCATCCTGCCGAACCCCATCCCGCACAAGGGCGCGGTGCTGACGTCGATCTCGGCGTTCTGGTTTGCGCGCTTCGGCTTTGTGGAAAACCACGTCATCGCCACGGACGTGCGCGATTTTCCCGCCGAGTTGCAGCCGTTTGCCGCGCAGCTCGCGCACCGCTCGATGGTCGTGAAAAAAGCGCAGCCGCTGCCGGTGGAGTGCGTGGTGCGCGGCTATCTCGCGGGCTCGGGGTGGAAGGAGTACGAGGCCGCGCAAAGCATCTGCGGGATCGCGCTGCCCGCCGGGCTGCGGCTGGCCGGGCCGTTGGCGGAGACGCTTTTCACGCCCTCGACGAAAGCGGCGAGCGGGCACGACATGAACATCGGCTGGGATGAGTGCCGCCGGCTCGTGGGCGACGACGTGGCCGGGCAGGTGCGCGCGCTGAGCCTCCGCATTTACGAGGCGGGCCGCGCGTATGCGGCGGAGCGGGGGATCATCGTGGCGGACACGAAGTTCGAGTTCGGCCTGCTCGACGGGCGCGTGATCCTGATCGACGAATGTCTCACGCCGGACAGCTCGCGCTTCTGGCCCGCCGACCAGCACGCGCTCGGGATCAGCCCGCCGAGTTTCGACAAACAGTTCGTCCGCGACTACCTGGAAACGCTGGCGTGGGACAAGACGCCGCCCGCGCCCGCGCTGCCGGAGGAGGTCGTCGCGCGGACCAGCGAGAAATACCGCGACGCCTTTTTCCGGCTGACGGGGCGGGCGCTGGCGGATTGACGCGCGGCGACGCGCACCGTCTGCCCGCTCTCGCATGAAAACATTGCTCTCCATGCTGCTCACCCACGCCTTGGCCGCGTCCTCCCTCAGTGCCGACGCGCTGTTTTACATCGGCACCTACACCAAATCCGGCAAGAGCCAGGGCGTGTATGTGTCCCGGCTCGGCGCGGTGGAACTCGCGGGCGAGGCAGCGAGCCCGAGCTTTGTCGCGCTTTCGCCGGATGGGAAATTTCTCTACGCGGCCATGGAGGGGAGCGGCGGGGCGGTCGCGGCGTTTGCCGTGGGTGCCGAGGGCCGGTTCACGAAGCTCAACCAGCAGGCCACCGGCGGCGACGGCACCTGCCATGTGTGGGTGGATGCGACGGGGCGAAACGTGCTCGCGGCCAACTACGGCGGCGGCAGCATCGCGTGCCTCCGGATCCACGCCGATGGAGCGCGAAGACCAAGCGGCACTCGGCGGCAAGGCGACGCTGCGCGAGATCACGCTCACGCTGGCGCAGCCGGAAGGGGCGAAAATCCATCTGCTGCTCGTCGTTCCAAACGGGCGGACGCGGCCCGCGCCGGTTTTTCTCGGGCTGAATTTCAACGGCAACCAAGGGCTGCTCGCCGATCCGCGGATCCGCCTGCAGGGTGGTTGGAAGCCAAAAATGGAGGAATGGGATGAGCGCCGCCGCGGCGCGGAGAGCGAGGCGTGGGCGCTCGATCAGGCGGTCGCCCGCGGCTATGCGGTCGCGACTTTTTACAACGGCGCCGCGCCGCCGGACGGCAAGCTCATCGTCGAGACGGTGAAGCGTATCAACACAGCGTTTCGCCCCCACCTTCGCCCGCGGCGAAACTCCGTTCAGGATGACGGGGTTTTTCCAACCTCCGTCGCTCCAGCAGGCCGTGGAAAGGGGCTCACGCGAAGGACGCGAAGGGAAATTCCTTCCGAAACCTTCGCGACCTCGGCGTGCGGCCAAATCATGGAGCTTTGGCGGCCGGCGCGGGCGCGGCGTGCCAGAGCAGCCAGCGCGCATCGTGCCCCACTGCGCGGCCAGCGGGGAGGACCGCCTGCTGGTCGAGCGGGACGATGAGATACGCGCCGGGCGGGGCCGCGGCGCACGCGGCGCGGACCGCGGCGGCGATGTCGGGGCGGTGGAAAAGGTTCGCGTTTTTGTCCCGCTCGCCGGAGCGAAAGGAGAAGCGCCGGCGCAACTCGACCATCGCGGGCAGTCCATTGGCAAAGCTCAACGGCAGAATCACGGGCGCGTCCACCTCGGCGGCGGGCGGGACCGCGCGGGCCACGAGCTGGGCAAACGCGGGCGAGAACACGGGGCGATGCGCGAGTTTCGTCTGCATGAGCAGGGCGGTGTCGGCGGGCCACACGCCACACGCCGCGCTCACGCACGCGCCGGCCACGCGCCACGGATAGGGCAGCGCGAGGAGCACGTCGGCGAGCACGAAGATCGCGAGCGGGACGACCGGAGCCATGAAGCGCGGGAAGTGGCCGCCGATATTCAGCATGGCCAGCGCGTAGGTGGCGATGCCGGCGGGAATCGCGCAGCGCACGCACCAGTCGCCCACCGGACCGGCGGCGTGGCGCGGCCAGCGGCGCAGGCACCACGCCAGCGCGAGCACCGCGGGCGGGGTGAGAAAAAAGAAGTGCGTGCCGTAAAAGCGGCAGCGGCTCCACAGGTCGGGCGCGGGTTCGCCCGTCTCGGCCCACGCATAGGCGGGGACGAGATTGCCGGAGATGATCGCGGCGAGCGGCCGCTCGACGAAAGCGCAGCTCAACCCGAGAAACACCGCCACGATGGCCGCGCCCCCGGCGGCGAAACGGCCCGCACTTTTCCACCCGAAGCGCCCGGCGATGAGCCCCGCGAGGACGAGCGGGATGACCGCGAGATTCCAGCGCGCGAGGCTGGCGCCGGCCAGGAGCGCGCCCGCGAGGGTGAAGCGTCCGCGCGCCAGCGCGAAGAACGCGGCGACGAGCAGGACGGCGGCGGGCAGCTCGGAGGTGAAACCGAAGAGGCGCTCGAGGAAAACATTCTGCGTGGCCAGCAGCGCGAGCGGCAGCGCGGCGGCGCCCCAGCCCCAGCGGCGCACGCCCCACGCGCCGAGCAGGAGGATCAGCAGGCCGAGGAGCGCGGCGCTCGCGCACTGCGGCGCATCGGCAAAGAGCGCCGCCACCAGATGCGCGACCGGCGGTCGCCCGGCGGCGTAGTCCGTGGGGTAGCCGCGCAGGGCCAGCCCGCTGAGGCAGTAGTCGGAGTCGTCCCAGTTGTCGGTCGCGTAAGCGAGCACTGTGGCCGCGGCCAGCCCGCTCCAGACGACGAGGACCGCGGCGAGGCCGACGCTCAATTTTCGCCAAAGCGGACGCGCTAAAATGCGCGCGATCTTTGGCCAGGGCAGCAGCGCGGCCCCGCCGCCGAGGAGCGCGCTGGCCGCCCAGCAGGCCAGCGCGATGGACTGCTTGCCGAAGCGCAGCAGCGCCACGCCGCCCGCGACCACGAGCACGCCGGTCGCCAGCCAGAGCGCCCATTCGAGGAGCCGATGCTCTGCGCGGCGCGGGTCCATCGCCGCCGGTTACTTCGCCTTGTCACCGCGCGCGACCGCCTTCTTGTGGATCTCGGCGCTCGCTTTTTGCAGGTGCTCCGGCCAGACGAATGTGGGCGCCTGCGCCGGGTCGTAGCCCTCCATGTGGCCGGTCAGGCGCGTCGCGGGTTTGGTGTATTTCAAAACGGTGTCGCCGAAGACCTCGCGGCACATCGCGGCGAGTCCGGGATCGTATTCCAGCAGGAGCGCGCGGGTGTTCACATGGTTGTGGTCGTGGTCGTTCACGCGGTTGTTGTCGAACCACGACTGCACGCCTTCGGCGAAATATTCCTGGTAATTCACGCTCGCGTATTTGCCGTGCCACAGTCCCGCTTGCATCGCCGCGTCATAGGCGGCGTGCAGCCGTCCGTCGAAAGCGGGGTCCACATTGTTCATCCCGCGGAGATGAATGTTGTGGGCGAATTCGTGGATGAGGATGCACTCGGTGGAGTAAGGGTCGCCGGGGAAACCGAGGAGATTTTCCTCCGCGCAACTGCAATACGGATCGTGCTCGCTCCCACCCAGCCCGCGCGCGCGGGCGTCCCAGAAATCCTTTGCCGCGACGCCCGGAAACTCCGATTCGCCCATGCGGCCGAGACGCTCAAACTCCGGCAGGTCCGTGGTGTATTCGTGGCAGGCCATGATGCACAGCCGGGCGCCGCTTTGGATCATCGCCGCGCGCACGTCCGGCCGTTTCGCGAGCATCATATCGAGCAGATACGCCGCTTCTTTCAGCGCATACGGACTGACCTTCGCGGAGGCCACGATGGGAAAGCCGCCCGACTGCACCGCCTGCGTGTAAAACGCGGGCACGCCGTCTTTCCCCAGCGGCTCGAAACGCGCGCCCTGGATCGGCACGAGGCTGGTCACGGTGACCTCCGTTTTGTCCTCGTGCCCGACGAGCGCAAACCGATGGCCGA